>NZ_NEJR01000029.1:0-33877 GCF_002113165.1 Pseudomonas sp. B19(2017) | reverse complement strand
ACCGCTGCCGTCGGTGAGGGTCACCGTACTGTTCGGCTCGGCGGTACCGCTGAGGCTGCTGCCATCGCTCAGGTTGATGGTGGGCGTGCCTGGCGCCACGCCGTCCACCGTGGTGCTGCCCTGCCCGCTGGTGTTGCCAGCCGGGTCCTGGGCCACGGCGTTGATCACCGTACCGTTGGCCAGCGGCGTACTCGGCGTGAACGACCAGTTGCCACTGCCATCGGCGGTAGTCTGGCCGATCGGGTTGCCACTGCCATCGGTCAGGATGACGGTGCTGCCTGGCTCGGCGGTACCGCTGATTTCGCTGCCATTGCTAGGGTTGACCGCCGGTGCCGCCGGGGCCTGCGAATCCACTGTGGTGCTCGAGGGCGTACTGGTGTTGCCGGCTGCGTCCCGGGCTACCACGTTGACCACTGTACCATCCGCAATCGGCGTGGTCGGGGTGTAGGTCCAGTTGCCACTGCCATCGGCCATCACCTGGCCGATCGGATTGCCGCTGGCATCGGTAAGGATCACGGTGCTGTTCGGCTCGGCGGTACCGCTGATCACGGCGCCATTGCTCGGGTTGACCGAGGGAGCCGATGGCGCCACGCCATCGATGATGGTGCTGGCGGGCTGGCTGCTGTTGCCGGCGGCATCCTCGACCACCGCGTTGACCACCGTGCCATCAGGCAGTTGGCTATCAGTAGGATACGACCAGTTGCCATTGCTGTCGGCTGTCGTGTGGCCGACAGGGTTGCCGTTGCCATCGGTGAGGACCACAGTGCTGCCTGGCTCGGCGGTGCCGCTGAGGCTGCTGCCATTGCTCAGGTTGATGGTGGGCGCGCCCGGGGCCACGCCATCCACCGTGGTGCTGCCCTGCCCACTGGTATTGCCGGCCGGGTCGGTCGCAGTGGCGTTGACCACGGTGCCGTCGGGCAGCGGTGTCGCGGGGGTATAACTCCAGTTGCCGTTGCCATCGGCGGTAGTCTGGCCGATCGGATTGCCGCTGCCATCGGTGAGGGTAACGCTGCTGCCCGGCTCGGCGGTACCGCTCAGCTCGGTACCGTTACTCGGGTTGACCACGGGTGCCGACGGCGCCACGCCATCGATGATGGTGCTGGCGGGCGGGCTGCTGTTACCGGCGGAGTCCTTGACCACCGCCTTGACCACCGTGCCGTCGGGCAACTGGGTGTCCGGGGTGTATGACCAGTTACCGTTGCTGTCGGCGGTAGTCTGGCCGATGGGATTGCCGTTGCCGTCGGTGAGCACCACGGTGCTGCCCGGTTCGGCGGTACCGCTCAGGCTGGAGCCATTGCTCGGGTTGATCTGCGGCGCATCAGGAAAGTCAGGGGCCTGCACGGTCACGGTCGGGCTGCTGTTGCCGGCCGGATCGGTCACCACTACAGAGACCGTTTCGCCGTTGGTCAGTGGCGGGTTCAGCGGAATCTGGAAGTTGCCATCAGGACCGACCACCACGCTGACGTCCGTTTGCCCGTCGCCGTTGGTGTCAATGCCCACGGTGGCGCCCGGCTCGGCCGTGCCGCTGATGCTGCTGCCATCCGTTGCAATCTGCAGGCCGCTAGCCGGCGCCGGCGCCGTGGTGTCAGGCGGCACGCTGCCACTGCCACCACCGCCACCGCCACCACTGTTGCTATTGGCGATCGCGACGCCGCCACCGATGATCGCTGCACCAGCCAGCAGTGCACCGCCTGGGCTCAGCCCGCCAACGGTGCTGTCGGCGGCAGTGAGCGAGTCGAAACCGGCAAGGCTCTCCTGGGGCACATAACCCGCCACCAGCGGCCCATCGGCAGCAACCGGCGGCAAGTCGACGGCCAGCAGTTTGTCCCGGTCTACCAGGTACAACTGGCTTACAGGCTGCCCTTCGACATAGAAGTTGGCAATACGCAGGCTTTCGCCGGACTTCAGTTGTACGATCAGATCAGGGCCGCTTTTGCTGTAGCCGGTCACACTTTCAGGAGCAATATCCAGAACAACGTTACTGCTCTGGGTGAGCGTCAGTATTCCGTTGTTGGGGATTTCGATGGGGGCGGCGGAAGTAACATTTTGAGCGAGGGGAGATACCTTGGCCTGAATCGACATACCTGACAGTCCCTTTGTCAACAGCACGACCGAGCAGTCGCACTCGTATATCCAGAAATAGCATGCCCACCCTAAAACGCCAGTCGGTTTTCTATAAAAACTTGGTAATTCTTACAACGCTCGAAACTACGCCAACACGGCGACCCGAGCGCCCTGCTACTCCATTTTAAATAGTCACAAATAGCGGCTTTATCGATAATGAAAGTTAGTATTATTTGGCAGGTCGCGTGTGAAAGTACCTTCTGCCTTGTTGATAGATGCGAACGGATGATACTTCCCAGTCATACCCACTCAAATGGACACAGGTATATAATTGGAAGTTCCTGACGAAACTTGAGTTTGGCCACTTTGCTCGGTGCCCAGCCACTGAATACATAGAAGGCGTCCGGGTAGAAGCGGCCTTCGTAATTGGGTAGCGGTTCGCGATCAACAATAGTTCGGGCATGTCGCGCGAGGGGGCGGTTACTGCGGCTGGGGTCGGCAAATGCAAAAAGCCCGCTCTCGTGGGCGGGCTTTTTGTACCTGAGTGGAATTGATCATGCTTTTGCACACATCAGCGCGGCGTCCAGCAGCCTGCCGTGGTCGTACCAGGCGTCGCGTTGATAAGCCCTGAAGTGCTGCCGGGATCCCGTGCCCCGCACCTCGATCAAGCCACCCGCCTGGTTAGGGTCGGTGCTGTCGACGAACAGTTTGACCGAGTTGTCACCATCGACTTGGTAGGTTTTCACGCGCCCTGGAAGTTCGCTTTTGACGCACCCCAGGTACGTCGGCGTACTTCTTTCTGTGTCGCCGGACGCATAACCATGGCCCTCACGCACATCGGGGTCATGTGCGCAGCCTGCCATGAATAGTGTGGCGAAAGTAGACATCAGTATTGCGCCTGCTACCGATCTTGAGCTCTTCACGCGACACGCTCCTGCTGCCCCATCGAGTAACTTGGGAAAGTGTTGCCAAGCCGCATGCCCTTTTTTTGTTTTGGTTTGCCCATGTTACTGCTCAATGTCAGCCGGGCATTAGGCTTGTTCGCTATATCGGTTTAGGGGCGGGCTTTCCCCGCGAAGCTAACCTGCATTCGCGGGTTACCCGGCAAGTTCCAGACCGAAGGCTTGCCCAACCGGATTGTCACCCTGCCGATGCCCCCGATTTCGGGTGAAACTGGCCCCACAAGCGGGGATCAGGCGATGGCCTTCAGAAACACAAACGTCGCTGCCAGATCCAGGACCAGCACAGCAACCACAACGAACACCATGTAGTAGCGGTCATTCTGAGTCATTTCTGCATACTCCGCATGATCGATGCCTCAGGTTCGCAGCAATTACCGTTCCAGCACTCCACTGCCCTGGTGCTGTCGGGGCAGGCTCAGGCCGAGCGCGCCTGATGGATGGGCAATTCGACCCGGAATGTGGTACCGACTCCTACCTCGCTGTCTACGCGAATCTCGCCCCCATGTCGCTTGATGATTCCGTACGAAAGTGACAACCCCAACCCGGTGCCCTGGCCGACGGGCTTCGTCGTATAGAAAGGATCGAAGATCTTTTGCAGGCTTTCGGCAGGAATACCACAGCCATTGTCTGCGACTTCGATCCACACCCAATTCTCACTGGCGCCGGTTCGCAGGGCGATTTTGCCACGCTCGGCCCCCATCGCCTGGGTGGCATTGACCAGCAGGTTCATGATGACCTGATTGATCTGCGAAGGCAGGCATTCGACCTGCGGCAATGGGCTGTACTCCTTGACAAGGTCTGCCTTGTGCCTGAGTTCGCT
The DNA here is from genome assembly GCF_002113165.1 of Pseudomonas sp. B19(2017). NCBI lineage: Bacteria > Pseudomonadati > Pseudomonadota > Gammaproteobacteria > Pseudomonadales > Pseudomonadaceae > Pseudomonas > Pseudomonas sp. B19(2017). Next base: position 30,031 of record NZ_NEJR01000029.1, on the reverse strand, counting down.
GGCCACAATGTTCAATGTCGACTCTATGCCTTGATGCAGGTCCGCCAGTTGCCAGTCATTGCTGCTGTCGACTCGCGAAAAGTCCTTGAGATCCTTCACGATCCGCGCAACGCGGCTGATACCGTCCTTGGATTCGCGGATCAGCGCCGGAATATCCTCCAGCAAGTAGTCCAACTCGATTTCCGTGCGCAATTTCGCCAGCTCCGCGCTGAGCTTGTTCGGTATCAGAGTATTTTCCGCATCAGCATAAGCCTTGAGCATATCCTGCAAACGGCTGAAATAGTCATCCAGGGCACCGAGGTTGGACGAGACGAAACCAATCGGGTTATTGACCTCATGGGCGACGCCGGCTGCCAGCTGACCGAGCGAGGCGAGCTTTTCCGACTGCACCAACTGGTTCTCGAGCTGCCGGCGCTCATCCACCTCGCGCTGCAATGCAGCGCTGGCTTGGCTCAGCGCCTGTGTGCGCCGTTCAACCCGCTGCTCCAGTTCGTCGTTGGCGCTCACCAGGGCGCGGTTTACCCGGTTTATCTCGGCGTAGCTGCGCATCAACCACACCCCCATGTACAGCAACAGCAAAACCAGCAGGGTGGAAAACACCAGCAGGTAGAAATGGTAACGCTGAGCCGTCAGCGCTGCTGCCTGTTCGTCGCGGTCCAGCATCAGGGCGATGGCGTCCAGGCGCTCGGCGATCGGAACCGCCTCGATCGCTTCAAGCAGCTGATCGACCTTGGGTTGTTCACGAAGAATCAACGCTATGTGTTGGCTGATGGTATCGATGGGCACCTGAAAATCGACAGGCAAGCGCTCCTTGTTGACCGAAAGGTTGTTCAGCCCGACCAGGATGTCGGCAGCTTTGTCATCGGTTGTGGTCTGGGCAAACTCAAGGCTGCTCAGCATCAAGTCGTAGGTATCGCTGGTGATTCTGCGCAGGCGCAGTGTATCGGCATCCACCAATTGACGAAGGTGTACCTGTATGACATCGGCTGCGGCCGGGAGAAAAGCCAGGGAATTTCGCAGAATTGCATTGTGCGACTTGAAGCGCGAAACCAGCAGGACCTTGTCGTCAAAGGCTTGCTGGTAATCGCGAAAGGCCGATTGCCAGGCAAGCCTGTCTGTTTGTAGGTGACGCCCCTCCAGCGTGTCGAACTCCCGCCAAAGACGCTTCATTTCCAGCAACGGCAACACCAGCGGGTCATAATTGTAGTTGGTTGTGGTGCGCGACTTGAGCACTGCACCTTCCCACTGTGCATCGTACTGCTTGATCTGACGAATCAGATCACGCGCCTGGGCGTAGGTGCCGTTCTCATCGGACTTGGACATCCAGTACAGATAGACCAGCACGGAAGCCAGCGACATGGCACAGGTAGCCAACAGCAGCAGACTGCGCCGCGCGTTCAGTCTCATAGCGGCTTACCCTCCCACTGGCCGGTGAGCGTCTGGAGAAACTTGATGATCAGCGCTTTATCATCGTCGCTCGGCTTACGTCCCAACTGATAATGAAACATGGCATCGACAGCGGCCTCCAGGGTAGGTGCCGAGCCGTCATGAAAGTAAGGCGCCGTGACCGCCACGTTTCGCAGACTGGGAACTTTGAACAGGTAGAGGTCATCCGGGTCACCGGTCACGTTGTAGCGCCCCCGATCCGCTTCGGCGACATGGCCACGGTTGGCGAAGTAGTCATCGAACACACCGAACTTCTGCAACATGTTGCCGCCGATATTCACGCCTTGATGGCAGGCTATACAACCGTATTCCTGGAAGCGCTGGTAGCCGTGCTTCTCTTCCAGGCTGAGGCTGCTGGTATCGCCTTTCAGATAGCGATCGAAACGTGAATCAGGTGTCAGCAAGGTACGCTGGTACGTGACCAGGGCATCCTTGGCATCCAGGGCGTTTACTGGCTTGCCATAGGCCTGGGCAAACCCTGCCTGATAAGCCGGATCACCGGCAATGCGTTGAACTACGGCAGCCCAGCCATCTCCTTTATCGTCCGCACTACCGGTTGTCAGGTGCACCAGGCCGTCAAACGATTGCGCACGCCCATCCCAGAACTGCAGGAAGTTCAGGCTGGCGTTAAACACGCTGGGGGTATGAACGGGCAAAGGCTTGCCATCTGCACCAGGCGAGCGCGCCTGGCCGTCCGCGCCACCACGGTCCAGGCGATGGCAATCAGCACAGGCCTGGCTGTTATCCGGGGACAGACGCGGGTCATTGAACAATTTGCGCCCCAGTTCCACCCGGGCAGGGTCAAGCTCAGGCACCGCCGGCAATGGCGTCAGCGGCCCACCGATGCTCTGGGCCAACGCCAACGCTGGCAAGACCACAAGCATCACGGCAACGATGCGAACCTGAAGACAGATCGGCACAGCACTACCCTCCCTGGCAAGATGCCACCTGTCTCCGAGCATAGTGAGACCAACCGGCAAAAGCTAACGGCCGGGGCAAATATCATCTAGGCTGTGGCCAAGGATCAGTCTGGCCGAGACCGGCAAGGAGGGAACCATGGAGCTACCCGTAAGCGATGGCACAGCAGACAAAGCCGTGGTCCTTCTGGTTGATGACGAACCTTCGATTCTCAACAGCCTTCGTCGCCTGCTACGCAACCAACCCTACGAACTCCTCCTCGCCGAAAGCGGCGCCGATGCCCTGCAGTTGCTCCAGCAGCACCCGGTCAACCTGGTAATGAGTGATGCGCGCATGCCAAACATGGACGGGGCAACGCTGTTGGCGCATGTACATGAGCGTTTCCCTGATACGTTGCGCATTCTGCTTACGGGTTACGCTGATACGGACACCATCGCAAAAGCCATCAATGATGGGCATATCTATCGTTACATCAGCAAACCCTGGAATGATGAAGAGCTGCTGGTCACCCTGCGCCAGGCGTTGGCCCACCAACATTCCGAAAGCGAACGAAAGCGCCTGGAACAGCTCACGCAGGTTCAGATCAGGCAGCTCAAGGCGCTTAACGAAAGCCTTGAACAGCGTGTAGCGGCGCGCACCGCCGAGTTGCAACAAACTGCCGACATGCTTGACCTTGCCTATGAAGAACTCAAGCGCAGTTACGTGACCAGCACCGAGTTCTTTTCGCAATTGGGCAACATGCGCCTGCCCAAGGCCAAGCAGACCAACCGGCAAGTCATAGAATTGATACGGGTGTATTGCGCCAGCCATGGGCTGGACGAAGGTACCTGTCGCAACCTGACCATGGCTGCAGCCCTCTACAACATTGGCAAGATGAGCTGGACCGACAGCATGCTCACCTGCCCTGCCGATCTCATACCTGCCCAAGAGCGCGAACTCTACCGGTCATACCCGAAACAGAGCGAAGCGCTGGTCATGAGCCTGGAGCCGATGAAAGAGGCTGCACCAATCATCCTTCACCATCAGGAACGCTGGGATGGCAGTGGTTTTCCGGGCCACCTGAAGGGCGCGGCAATTCCACTGGGCGCCCGCTGGTTGAAAATGGCCGTGGATTTCATCGAATTGCAGCGCGGACTGGTCCTGGACCGCCAGCTCAACAGCGACGAGGCACTGCTCTACATACGCAAATATGCCGGAAAACTGTATGACCCAGACCTGGTGGAAGACTTCGTCAGCGTCTGTGCCGAGTATATGCGTGACATTACCTTGACCGACCCGGCGATCAAGGTATTGAGCACGCACGAGCTGGCAGAGGGCATGATACTGGCGCGCAACCTCAATGCCGACAACGGCATGCTGCTATTGAACGCCGGCAAGGTACTGAACGGTCTGCTGGTGAAAAAACTGATTGCCTTCGAAGAAATGGAAGGTGGCAAGTACAGCGTGTTCGTCAGGATTCCCGAGGAGGCAGGCAACCTGCAGCCATCGCCCGTAGCGGCAGGCTGACACGGCTGCGGGCAGGCGCTGAATCCGTTTGACCAGCGTGGCAAGCGGGGTGCCTGGCCCCCGTATGACTGCGACAATAGGCCTATGAATGGTATCTCCTTAATCATAGTGAACAGACCAAGTGAGAAACTCTGGGCCTGTCCCGTGACAACGGACGCCAACGCGCATACGAAAACACCGCCTATGTTGGCGGCGTTAGAGATACCGGTACTTCAGAGCGTGTATCCCTTGCTCTTGCTGCGATCAGTTGGACCGCCCATGTCCCAAAAATCCTTCGACTTCTGCTCGTCGATCTTGGCCTGCTTCTCTGCCTCTGACTATACACCCACTGAGTAGTCCTGCGCTGACTAAGGCAATGATAGCTAGTGCGAAGGCGCGGATCATGGCTTGAACCCTTGGTCCTTGCTCCGGTCTGGCGGCGTGATTTTCCAAAATTTCTCGCTGGCTTCTTGCTGCTCCTTCGCCTTCTTTTCGGCCTCGGATTCGAAGCAGCCGCTCAGCGACAGCGCAGTAACGGCAACGAGCATGGCGCCAATTATGGTGCGTTTCATAAGGATCCTTCCTGTGAAATGGTCGGGCGTTATAGCAAAGATCGAATCCTTCAGCAAAGCTGGCATCACGCGCTGCCCGCCATCACCTCAACACTTCCCGCCGAGGACGGGTGGCAAGGCTGTGAAGAACCAGTAGATCCCGGTTCCTAACACCAAGGTCCACCGGCTTTCAGGGTTGAGAAACATCCCGATCACGCCAAGTGCAATCAGCGCAACGCCAGCCCACCGTCTGCGCTTCGGGTTAAACCACAGCTGGAACGCTCGAAGCCTTTCGCGCAAATGCATCACCACTTTCCTTGGCTGGTAAGCGGCGAAGGATACCACCCTCTTAAACGATGAACGCCTCCCCGGCGAGGGCGACGCACGCATGGAGAAAGTAATGCGAACCGCGCAAAGACCACGAAATCCGCCGCCACGTGCTCATTATGCGGTGATGCTTAACCCAGGGGTGATCGAAATACTGAATGGAGTACACTTGTACTCCAGTTGGCGCTAGCCTCTCCATGCTCTAGTTCGAACAGGCGACCTGGTCGAATTTCGGCTGTGTATCAGTGGCGATCCGGCGAGCCCTACCGACCCCCCAGGCCAAAGCCCTGGTCATGGATTCACCTGGGCGCGAATCGAATGCTTCCTCATGAAGGGCCATACCGCCTGCGGCATACACCCCAATGAACATCTGCGTGTTACCTGCCCGCGACAGTCGCACCTGGACATCTATGTGCGTTCCATCACTAAGGGTCTCGTCATGAGTACGATGGTGAAGCGAAGGGTCAGCCCATTTCCAGAAAACCTCACCACGAATCCTCATGTCGACCTCCTACGACTTTAGTTGTATGCCACTGGTGAATTCTCACCATAGTCAAAGCGGGGCGAGACGCAATCTCGCTGTTGCAGCTTGAGAACTGAATCGGACCACCGGCCGATTTTCTTGTACTGAACCAAACCCCTTGTAGGCCTTGGCGGTGCGGTGGAACCGTGTATGCCGGCGCTGAATGAGCTGGGCATTCGGCGTCGCCCCCATACAACTGCCGTCACACCTATGCGACAATATCCTCAATGTCCGGCCTCAACCCCGCATTTATCGCCCAACAGCTGGGTCACAGCGTTCAGATGCTGCTGTCGACGTATGCCCGTTGGCTCAACTCAAGCTCCGACTGGAGCGAGCTGGAAAAACTCAAGATTGGTATCAAATCGGTATCAGCTGAAAGCCCAGCGTCGTAAGTTACTGATAGGTAAGCCCTTTGATCTCCACCGCTAACATCACCATGCAGTTCGGCTCCAAGCCGCTGTTCGAAAACGTTTCCGTCAAATTCAACAACGGCAACCGCTACGGCCTGATCGGCGCCAACGGTTGCGGCAAGTCGACCTTCATGAAGATCCTCGGCGGTGACCTGGAGCCGTCCGGCGGCCAGGTCATGCTCGAGCCGAACACTCGCCTGGGCAAACTGCGCCAGGACCAGTTCGCCTACGAGGAATTCACCGTGATCGACACGGTGATCATGGGCCACGGCCAGCTGTGGAAGGTCAAGGCCGAGCGTGACCGTATCTACTCGCTGCCGGAAATGACCGAGGAAGACGGCATGGCCGTTGCCGAACTGGAAACCGAATTCGCCGAGATGGACGGCTACACCGCCGAATCCCGCGCCGGTGAACTGCTGCTGGGCCTGGGTATTCCGCTGGAACAGCACTTCGGCCCGATGAGCGAAGTTGCACCGGGCTGGAAGCTGCGTGTGCTGCTGGCCCAGGCGCTGTTCTCGGACCCGGACGTGCTGCTGCTCGACGAGCCGACCAACCACCTGGACATCAACACCATCCGCTGGCTGGAAACCATCCTCACCGCGCGTAACAGCACCATGGTGATCATTTCCCACGACCGGCACTTCCTCAACAGTGTCTGCACCCACATGGCCGACCTGGACTACGGTGAGCTGCGCGTGTTCCCGGGTAACTACGACGAGTACATGACCGCGGCCACCCAGGCCCGCGAGCAGCTGCTGTCGGACAACGCCAAGAAGAAAGCCCAGATCGCCGAACTGCAGACCTTCGTCAGCCGCTTCTCGGCCAACGCCTCCAAGGCCAAGCAGGCCACCTCGCGGGCCAAACAGATCGACAAGATCCAGCTGGCCGAGGTCAAGCCGTCGAGCCGGGTAAGCCCGTTCATCCGCTTCGAACAGACCAAGAAGCTGCACCGCCAGGCTGTTACCGTCGAGAAAATGGCCAAGGCCTTCGACGACAAGGTGCTGTTCAAGGACCTGAGCTTCACCATCGAGGCCGGCGAGCGCGTGGCGATCATCGGCCCCAACGGTATCGGCAAGACCACCTTGCTGCGCACCCTTGTCGGTGAAATGACCCCGGACAAGGGTGAAGTGAAGTGGACCGACAGCGCCGAAGTGGGCTACTACGCCCAGGACCATGCCCACGACTTCGAAGACGACATGACCCTGTTCGACTGGATGGGCCAGTGGACCTCCGGCGAACAGGTGATCCGCGGCACCCTGGGGCGCATGCTGTTCTCCAACGACGAGATTCTCAAGTCGGTGAAGGTGATTTCCGGTGGTGAGCAAGGCCGCATGCTGTTCGGCAAGCTGATCCTGCAGAAGCCGAACGTGCTGGTGATGGACGAGCCGACCAACCACCTGGACATGGAGTCGATCGAGGCGCTGAACCTGGCGCTGGAAAACTACCCGGGCACCCTGCTGTTCGTCAGCCACGACCGTGAGTTCGTGTCGTCGCTGGCCACACGCATCATCGAGCTGTCGGCTGATGGTGTGGTGGACTTCAGCGGTACATACGATGATTACCTGCGGAGCCAGGGTGTGCTGGTCTGATTGATGGGGCGGCCTGGCCATCTGGTATGGCTGGGCCGGTCTCTTCGCGGGCATGCCCGCTCCCACAAGTACTACACGCGTCCTGGATTCTGTGCTTTACCTGTGGGAGCGGGCGAGCCCGCGAAGAACACACCACCGACCTGTCAGGCTGGCATTCTCCGACGAATAATTCGTTAGCCTGCTTTCATTCCTTTCGCGCAACGGCCATGATGGAACCACGCCCAACCGCCCGCCCGCGAACGAGCCCATGACCGCGCAACAACCCGCCCCCGCCGGCAACACGCTGCACATCACCCTGCAGATCCTGTCGATCGTTTTCTACACCTTCATTGCCTTCCTCTGCATCGGCCTGCCAATCGCCGTGCTGCCCAGCCATGTGCACGACCAGTTGGGGTTTGGCGCGGTGGTTGCCGGGCTGACCATTGGCCTGCAATACCTGGCCACCCTGCTCAGCCGCCCGTTTGCCGGGCGCGTGGCGGATACCCTGGGGGGCAAGCAGGCCATCCGCTTCGGCCTGCTGGGGATTGCCGGCTGCGGGGTGTTGACCCTGCTATCGGCCTGGACCCTGACGCTACCGGTGCTGAGCCTGGCGCTGTTGCTCGGCGGGCGCCTGCTGCTGGGTATTGCCCAAGGGCTGATCGGCGTTGCCACGCTTAGCTGGGGCATCAGCCAGGTCGGGCCCGAGCACACCGCCAGGGTGATCTCCTGGAACGGTATCGCCTCCTATGGCGCCATCGCCATTGGTGCCCCATTGGGTGTACTGGCCGTGGATGGGCTGGACTTCGGCGTGCTGGGGCCGGCATTGCTGATGCTGGCGCTGCTTGCCCTGCTGGTACTGCGCAAACGGCCGGACGTGGTGGTGGTGCGCGGCGAGCGCTTGCCCTTCTGGTCGGCTTTCGGCCGGGTCGCCCCCTGCGGCCTGGGCCTGACCCTGGCCTCTATCGGCTACGGTACCCTGACCACCTTCGTCACCCTGTATTACCTGGAGCGCGGCTGGGTGGGCGCGGCCTGGTGCCTGAGCGCATTCGGCATGTGCTTCATCATTTCGCGGCTGCTGTTCGTCAACGCGGTCAACCGTTTTGGTGGCTACAACGTGGCTGTCGCGTGCATGGCCACCGAAGTGCTCGGTCTGAGCCTGCTGTGGCTGGCACCGTCGCCGCTGTGGGCGCTGATCGGCGCCGGGCTTACCGGTTTCGGGCTGTCACTGGTATACCCGGCACTGGGGGTGGAGGCGATCAGGCAGGTGCCCAGCAGCAGCCGTGGCGCAGGGCTGGGTGCTTACGCGGTGTTCTTCGACATGGCCCTGGCCATTGCCGGGCCGATGATGGGCGCAGTGGCCGCGCACCTGGGCTATGCCTCGATCTTCTGTGTGGCGGCCCTGCTCGCCCTCGCCGGTGTCGGCCTAACGCTGTTGCTGGCGCGGCGCGCTGGCCGCGGCTGAACGCTCGGCCGGCTGCGGCGCGCCCAGCGCCTGGCTGAAGAATGCCGCGGTTTCGCGTTGCAGTGAATGATGGATATGGCGGCGATCCACGCCTTCGCCGTCCTTGCACAGCGCTGGCGTACGCAGGTACTGCTCGGCATCGCAATGGGCCATGAACACGAAGTGCCCGGCGCCGGCCAACAGGCGGTAGTCCGGGGTAACCGGCAGTTTGTGGGCCAAGGCTTCGGCGTTACGGTCGACGGCCACCAACTGGTCGCTGTCGCCACTGTAGATCAGTGCCGGCACCTGCACCCCGGCCAGGGCATGACGCCCGAACAGCAGGCTCAACGGTGCCATCAGCATCACCGCCCCCACTCGCTGGTCGGCTTGGGGCGCCAGTTCGCTGCGATCGGCAATCAGTACGCCGTGGGTCCTGCAGGCATCGGCGTCGTTCGGGCGCTCCAGGCAATACTGGCGCAGGCGGTCCAGGTCGGGCCGCGCGCCGGAGAGAATCAAAGCGGTTTCACCACCGGCCGAGTAGCCGATCACCCCCACCTTGCCGTCGTTCAGGTAGGGCCCCAGCAAAGCATCACCACGGGCAGCCGTGATGGCGGCACTGACCTGCAGCGGCCGGCCATACAGGTTGCTGAGGGTGCCCAGGCGGCTGTGGTCACGGGCGTTGTCCCCCGGGTGTACCACCGCCACCACGATAAAGCCCTGGTGTGCCAGCGACGTCGCCAGATAATGCAAGGCCAACGGGCTGCCAGTATTGCCATGGGACAGCACCAATAACGGGAACTGGCCCAACGCGACCGGCGCCTCTTCAGCCACGTCGACCGGGTAGCCGTCCAGGCGGCTGATACGGGTTTTGCCTGTGGCCGGGTAGAACGCCAGCGCCTGCATCGGCCGGGCGTCGACCGGATCTGCCAGGGTCATGTAGTGCAGGCCGGCAACCCAGGGCGCGGCCTCGGCGTGGGCCAGCAGGCCGCCGAGCAGGGCCAGCACCAGCATGCAGCGTGAGAGCGTCATCGGCCAGCGGTTCCTTGCAGCGCGAAGAGATAAGCCAGCATAGAACCGACCTGGGCTGTACCGGATGAAACCTGGATGAAACCGACGTCATGCACTTCACGCCCGCGCCCTATGCATTTGCGCTTTTCGTCGAACCCATGGCATAGATGCAGGTCGATGTTTCTATGTGATCGTTTCGCGCCATTGAAGGAGATTCATGCATGAGCAAGCCCGCCTACGTGCCACCCAAAGTCTGGCGCAACGACGCAGCGTCCGGTGGCCAGTTCGCCAGCATCAACCGCCCGGTTGCCGGCCCGACTCACGACAAGGACCTGCCGCAGGGCAAGCACCCGCTGCAGCTTTACTCCCTGGCCACACCCAATGGCGTCAAGGCCACCATCGCCCTCGAAGAGCTGCTCGCGCTGGGCCACCGTGGAGCCGAATATGATGCCTGGCTGATCCGCATCGGCGAGGGTGAGCAGTTCTCCGGCGGCTTCGTCCAGGTCAACCCCAATTCGAAAATCCCCGCCCTGCTCGACCGCAGCGTCGAACCGCCGGTGCGGGTGTTCGAGTCGGGTTCGATCCTGCTGTACCTGGCGGAAAAGTTCGGTGCCTTGCTACCGAAAGCGCCCGCTGCACGCACCGAAAGCCTGAACTGGCTGTTCTGGCAAATGGGCGCGGCGCCCTACCTGGGCGGCGGCTTTGGCCACTTCTATGTGTATGCGCCGGAAAAATTCGAGTACGCGATCAACCGCTTCACCATGGAAGCCAAGCGCCAGCTGGATGTGCTCAACCGGCGCCTGGCCGAAAGCCGCTACCTGGGTGGCGAGGAATACAGCATCGCCGACATTGCCGTGTGGCCGTGGTATGGCCAGCTGGTACGCGGCAACCTGTATGGCGCGGCGGAATTCCTGGCGGTGGACGAGTACCCACATGTGCAGCGTTGGGCCGAGGAGATTGCCCTTCGCCCTGCGGTGCAGCGTGGCACCCGGGTGAACCGCACCTGGGGGGATGAAGCCAGCCAGGTGCCGGAGCGGCATGCAGCGGCAGACCTGGACTGAGCCACAATCCGCAGCGCTACGCGGGCTCTTGTAGGAGCGGCCTTGTGTCGCGAAAGGGGTGCGAAGCGCCCCCAGGATCTTCGCATCACTGCGAAATCGCCGGGGCCGCTCTGCGGCCCTTTCGCGACACAAGGCCGCTCCTACAAAAGTCCGTGCAGTGCTTGGGAAGACCCCGACAATGCCCGCCTGCAAAAAACCATTTGCCCCCGCGCAAACCTGCGCCCGCCAAGCCCTTCTTGTACACTCCTCGCATTAGCCCCCACCTGCACATTTTTTTGGTGAACGCATGATCGAGGTAACCGAGGTTTCCATTGCCGAGCTGCGCGACGCGCTCGAGTCGGGCCGCACGACGGCGGTCGAGCTGGTCCAGGCCTACCTGGCGCGCATCGACGCCTACGATGGCGCCGACACCGCCACTGCCCTGAACGCCGTAGTGGTACGCAACCCCGAGGCGTTGAAAGAGGCCGCCGCCTCCGATGCCCGTCGCGCCAAAGGCCAGGTCCTGAGCCCGCTGGACGGCATCCCCTACACCGCCAAGGACAGCTACCTGGTCAAAGGCCTGACCGCAGCCTCTGGCAGCCCGGCCTTCAAGGATCTGGTGGCCCAGCGCGACGCCTTCACCATCGAACGCCTGCGCGCCGCCGGCGCCGTGTGCCTGGGCAAGACCAACATGCCGCCCATGGCCAACGGTGGCATGCAGCGCGGCGTGTATGGCCGCGCCGAAAGCCCGTACAACGCCAATTACCTGACCGCCCCCTTCGCCTCGGGTTCGTCCAACGGTGCCGGCACCGCCACCGCCGCCAGTTTCAGTGCCTTCGGCCTGGCCGAAGAAACCTGGTCCAGCGGCCGTGGCCCGGCGTCCAACAACGGCCTGTGCGCCTATACGCCGTCGCGTGGGGTGATTTCGGTGCGTGGCAACTGGCCGCTGACACCGACCATGGACGTGGTGGTGCCCTATGCCCGAACCATGGCCGACCTGCTGGAAATCCTCGACGTGGTCGTAGCTGACGACGCCGACAAGCGCGGCGACCTGTGGCGTCTGCAACCCTGGGTGCCCATCCCGGCAGCTTCGGCGGTGCGCCCGGCCTCGTACCTGGACCTGGCTGTGGATGCCAGCGCGCTCAAGGGCAAGCGCTTTGGCGTGCCGCGCATGTACATCAATGCCGATGCCGAAGCCGGTACTTCCGAGAAGCCCGGCATCGGTGGCCCGACCGGCCAGCGCATCAACACTCGCGCCACGGTGATCGACCTGTGGCAGCAGGCCCGCCAGGCACTGGAGGCGGCGGGTGCCGAAGTGCTGGAAGTGGACTTCCCGCTGGTGTCGAACTGCGAAGGCGACCGCCCGGGCGCACCGACCGTGTACAACCGCGGCATCGTCAGCAAGGAATTCCTGCATGACGAACTGTGGGAGCTGTCAGGCTGGGCCTTCGACGACTTCCTGCGCGCCAACGGTGACCCCAAGCTCAACCGCCTGGCCGACGTCGACGGGCCGCAGATCTTCCCCCACGACCCGGGCACCCTGCCCAACCGTGAGGACGACCTGGCCGCCGGCATGGACGAGTACGTTAACATGGCCAAGCGTGGCCTGAAGACCTGGGACCAGATCGAGACCCTGCCCGACGGCCTTCGCGGCCTGGAGCAGACCCGCAAAATGGACCTGGAAGACTGGATGGACAACCTGGGCCTGGACGCGGTGCTGTTCCCCACCGTGGCCGACGTGGGCCCGGCGGATGCCGACGTCAACCCGGTATCCGCGGACATCGCCTGGAGCAACGGGGTCTGGGTGGCCAACGGCAACCTGGCGATCCGTCACCTGGGCGTGCCGACCGTGACTGTGCCGATGGGCGTGATGGCTGATATCGGCATGCCGGTGGGTCTGACCTTTGCTGGCAGGGCTTACAGCGACAATACGCTGCTGAGCTTTGGTGCAGCCTTCGAGGCGACCGGGTCGCGTCGGATGATCCCACCGCGTACCCCAGCCTTGGGCTGAGGCTTAAAGGGGCCGCTTTGCGGCCCATTCGCGGGTAAACCCGCTCCTACAGGGTCCCCACAGCACTCTACACCTGTGGTGAACCTGTGGGAGCGGGTTTACCCGCGAATGGGCCTGAAAAAGCAAATCGCAAAATTCAACTTCATGTGTAAAAATACACAAAACGTTGACTTTACGATCTGCCATGTCCATCACTCCCAGCGAAGAACGCCAGCTCACCCTCACCGTCCTCAAGGCCGCCATCCAGGCCCTGGGCAGCGTTGCCGCACGCAACATGGAAATCCTGCTGCACGACCTCGACCACCCGGAACACTCCGTGGTGGCGATCGTCAATGGCCATCTTTCCGGCCGCAGCGTCGGAAGCCCGATCCTCGCCGCCCCTGAACAGGACCAGGGTTTCAAGGCACTCATGCAGGCTTCGGCTGACCAACGCGGCTGTGAACCGGTGGTGCTGCCCGATTACCCGACGACGCTCAAGGGCCGCACACTGCGCAGCGCCACGGCAATCTTCCGCGACCGCAGCGGCCACCCGTTCGCCAGCCTTTGCGTCAATACCGACGTCACCGGCCTGGATACCGCCATGAACTTTCTCCAGCAGTTCCAACCGCTGGGGGCCACGCCTGTCGTCAGTGAACCCGCCGACATGGAACTGCTGATGAGCGAGATAATCCAGGCATCCCTGCAGCGCAGCGGCCAAGGGCGGATGAACAAGCAGGCCAAGGTCGAGGCCGTGCGAATGATGCAGGAGCGCGGCCTGTTCATCGTCAAGGGCGGCGTGGAAAAGGCCGCCAGCGCCCTTGGTGTGACCCGCTACACCGTTTACAACTACCTTGAGCAACTGCGCGGAGCCCGCCAATGACCTTGCATATCCATACCCCCCTGATCGAATCCCGTCCGCTGTCGCTGGCCGCGGGCAGCAACGTCTGGCTCAAGCTCGATGCCCTGCAGCCTTGCGGCTCGTTCAAGCTGCGCGGGGTGGGCCACGCCTGCGAGGTGCACCATGCCCGTGGCGCGCGGCATTTCGTGTCTTCCTCGGGCGGCAACGCGGGCCTTGCAGTGGCCTATGCCGGGCGCAAGCTGGGCGTGCCGGTGACGGTGGTAGTACCCGAGACCACCACTGAGCGAGCCAAGGACCTGCTGTGCCTGGAAGGCGCCAAGGTGGTGGTGCATGGCAGCTCCTGGCAGGAGGCCAACGCCCTGGCACAGACCTTGGTCGGCCCGGATGACGCCTTCATCCACCCCTTCGACGACCCGCTGCTGTGGGCCGGGCATGCCAGCCTGGTGGATGAAGTCACCAAAGCCGGCGTGAAGCCGGATGCGGTGGTGTTGTCGGTGGGCGGTGGCGGTTTGCTCAGTGGCGTGGTCGAGGGGCTGCAACGCAACGGTTGGGGCGATGTGCCGGTGCTGGCGGTGGAAACCGCGGGCGCGGCATCGCTGCATGCGGCCATGCAGGCAGGGCATCCGGTGGAGCTGGAACGTATTGCCTCGGTGGCGACCTCGCTGGGGGCCAAGCGTGTGGCTGACCAGGCGCTGGTGTGCGTGCAGCAGCATCCGGTGCACAGCCATCTGGTCAGTGACCGCGCTGCGCTGGAAGCCTGCGAGCGGTTCCTGGTGGACCATCGTGTGCTGGTGGAGCCCGCGTGCGGGGCGGCGTTGGCGTTGGCGTATGCACCGGGCGCCCTGGCGCAGTACCAGAATGTGCTGGTGGTGGTCTGCGGCGGGGCTACCGCCACGCTGGAGCAGATCCAGGCATGGTTGCAGCAGGTCGATTGAGGTAGCCTGTACCACCCTCTTCGCGGGCTTGCCCGCTCCCACAGGTTTAGCGCGTGGCTCGGAAAAAGCGCGGTTCCTGTGGGAGCGGGCGAGCCCGCGAACACCGGCAAAGCCGGTACCATCCGATACAACACTCATCGGAATCCTCTTTCGGCACCCGGCTGCTGATTACGATAGTCACATGCCGCTGTTCTACTGAGCCCGCTGCAACCGGAAAATCCCCTTTCGATCTGCGGCAAGTGAAGGCACAATGCGTGTCCTTTTTTTGGCCGGCCTGGCCGGGGGCCTTTAAATGATCAAGACGCCGTACTACTTCATCGATAAAACCAAGCTGCTGGGCAACATGGAGAAGATCGCCTACGTGCGCGAACACTCCGGTGCCAAGGCGCTGCTCGCCCTCAAGTGCTTCGCCACCTGGTCGGTCTTCGACCTGATGCAACAGTACATGGACGGCACCACCTCTTCGTCGTTGTACGAGCTCAAGCTCGGCCGCCAGAAGTTCGCCGGCGAAACCCACGCCTACAGCGTGGCCTGGGCCGACGACGAGGTCGAGGAAATGCTCGAGAACTGCGACAAGATCATCTTCAACTCGATCGGCCAGCTGCAGCGCTTTGCCGAACAGTCCGAAGGCAAGGTCCGTGGCCTGCGCGTCAACCCGCAGGTCAGCAGCTCCGACTACCTGCTGGCCGACCCGGCCCGCCCGTTCAGCCGCCTGGGCGAATGGGACCCGGCCAAGGTCGAACAGGTGATCGAGCAGATCTCCGGCTTCATGTTCCACAACAACTGCGAGAACGGCGACTTCGGCCTGTTCGACAAGATGCTCACGCACATCGAAGAGCGCTTCGGCCACCTGCTGCACAAAGTCGAATGGGTCAGCCTCGGTGGCGGCATCCACTTCACTGGTGAAGACTACGCGCTGGACGCCTTCTGCGCGCGCCTGAAAGCCTTCTCGGAAAAGTACGGCGTGCAGGTGTACCTGGAGCCGGGCGAAGCGGCCATCACCAACAGCGCATCGCTGGAAGTGACCGTGCTCGACACTCTGTACAACGGCAAGCATCTGGCCGTGGTCGACAGCTCGATCGAAGCGCACATGCTCGACCTGCTGATCTACCGCCTCAACGCCAAGATGGCCCCCAACGACGGCGCGCACACCTACATGGTCTGCGGCAAATCGTGCCTGGCCGGTGACATCTTCGGCGAATACCAATTCGATCGTCCACTGGCCATCGGTGATCGCCTGTCGTTCGTTGACGCGGCGGGTTACACCATGGTCAAGAAAAACTGGTTCAACGGTCTGAAAATGCCATCCATCGTGGTCAAGCAACTCGACGGCAGCGTCGAAGTGGTGCGCGAGTTCGGTTTCGAAGACTACGTTTCCAGCCTGTCCTAAGACCGGCTTTCAGTAAGGAGCAAGGGATAAATTGAAGAAGAACGTTCTTATCATTGGTGCAGGAGGTGTCGCCAAGGTGGTGGCCCACAAGTGCGCGCAGCATAACGACGAACTGGGTCGTATCGCTATCGCGTCACGGAACATCTCCAAATGCCAGGCCATCATCGACAGCGTCAAGGCCAAGGGTAGCCTGAAGGTGCCCGCCGACATCCAGGCCTTCTCGCTCAATGCCCTCGATGTCGAGGCAACCAAGGCGCTGATCCGCGAAACCGAATCGCAGATCGTCATCAACGTTGGTTCCGCCTTCCTCAACATGTCGGTGCTGCGTGCCTGCATCGATACCGGTGTCGCCTATCTGGACACCGCCATCCACGAAGAGCCGGGCAAGATCTGCGAGACCCCGCCGTGGTACGGCAACTACGAGTGGAAACACCTCGAAGAGTGCCAGGCAAAGAACATTACCGCCATTCTCGGCGTCGGTTTCG
Source organism: Pseudomonas sp. B19(2017) (assembly GCF_002113165.1). NCBI lineage: Bacteria > Pseudomonadati > Pseudomonadota > Gammaproteobacteria > Pseudomonadales > Pseudomonadaceae > Pseudomonas > Pseudomonas sp. B19(2017). The sequence goes on along the minus strand of NZ_NEJR01000029.1, from coordinate 13,655 downwards.
ACCCGGGTGTGGTGAACAGCTACGCCAAGCTGGCGCAGCAACAGTATTTCGACAGCATTGACTCGATCGACATCCTCGACGTCAATGCCGGTTCGCATGGCAAGTACTTCGCCACCAACTTCGACCCGGAAATCAACTTCCGCGAGTTCACCGGGCAAGTGTGGAGCTGGCAGAACAGCCAGTGGACCAGCAACACCATGTTCGAGGTCAAGCGTACCGACGACCTGCCAGTGGTAGGTTCGCAGAACCTGTACCTGACCGGCCACGATGAAGTTCACTCGATTTCGAAGAACCTCAACGTGCCGAACGTGCGTTTCTGGATGAGCTTCGGCGAGCACTACATCAACGTGTTCACCGTGCTGAAGAACCTGGGCCTGCTCTCCGAGCAGCCGGTGAAAACCGCCGAAGGCCTGGAAGTGGTACCGCTGAAGGTGGTCAAGGCCGTGCTGCCCGACCCAGCCTCGCTGGCCCCGGGCTACACCGGCAAGACCTGCATCGGTGACCTGGTCAAGGGCACCAAGGATGGCCAGCCGCGCGAAGTGTTCATCTACAACGTGGCAGACCACGAAGAAGCCTACGCCGAGACCGACAGCCAGGGCATTTCCTACACCGCCGGTGTACCGCCAGTGGCCGCTGCCCTGCTGGTCGCCCGAGGCGAGTGGGATGCCAAGCGCATGGTCAACGTCGAAGAGCTGCCAGCCGAGCCGTTCCTCAAGGCGCTGGACGTGATGGGCCTGCCGACCCGCGTCAAGGATGAAAAAGGCGATCGTCCCTGGGACGCTGAAGCCTAAGCCGCAAGACAGAAGGGGCGCCATCAAGGCGCCCCTTCTGCTTTTTCAGGCCCGGCCTCTTCGCGGGTAAACCCGCTCCCACAGGTACAGCACAGTACTCAAGACCTGTGAAATGCCCGTGGGAGCGGGTTTACCCGCGAAAGGGCCGGCACAGGCTTACCTTTATTTCCGAGCCTCCAGAATCAGGTTGAACGGTGTCTGCGTCGCCCGCCGGAACCGTCTGAACCCCGCCTCTTCGAACACCGCCCGCAACCGCGCTTCCCCGGCCTGCGCGCCCAGCCCCAGCCCCACCTCCTGAGACAACGAATTCGGCGTGCAGATAAACGTCGATGCCGCATAGAACAAGCGCCCAACCGGTGTCAGGTTGCCCTCCAGCGAATCCTCGGCGTAAGGCTCCACCAGCATCACCGTGCCGTCGGCCTTCAACGCGCGGTAAGCATGCTTCGCAGCCCCCACCGGGTCGCCCATGTCGTGCAGGCAATCGAAGAAGCACACCAGGTCATGGTCATGCCCCGGATAGTCCTTGGCACTGGCCTGCTGGAAGCTCACCCGCCCCGCCAACCCCGCCTCGCGCGCACGCTCGTTGGCGGTGGCGATAGAAGGCCCGTGGTAGTCGTAGCCGATAAAGGTGGATGCCGGAAACGCCTGGGCCATTACCAGCGTCGAAGCTCCATGTCCACAGCCCACATCCGCCACCTTGGCGCCCGATTGCAACTTGGCGACCACGCCTTCCAGCGCCGGCAACCATTCGGCAACGAGGAAGGTGCGGTAGCCCGGCCGAAAGAACCGTTCGGTGCCACTGAACATGCATGGGTGGTGATCACCCCAGGCCAACGCGCCGTCGCCGCGCATGGCCGCTACCAGTTTGTCTTTGTCATGGAACAGCGCTGCCACCACAGCGGCACCACCGGCCATGTAGGCCGGAGAGTCCTCCAGCGCCAGGGCCATGGCCTGCTCTTCGGGCAACACGAAACGGCCCTTGTCATGCACCATGTAGCCCGAGGCAGCCTGGGCGCTGAGCCATTCGCGCAGCAGCCGCGGGTGGCAGCCGGTCTTTTCCGCCAGCGCCTCGGGTGTGGTCGGCTGGCTATCGGCCATGGCCCGGTACAACCCCAGCTCATCGCCAAGAATCACATTGGCCAAGGTCGCCGCCGCGCCCATGTCGCCCACCAGCTTTCCCATGAAGTCGTGAAGCCTTGCCTCGTCCATGATCTGCCCTCCTCTGCAAGAAGGCCATCGCCAGCGAGGGACATCCGCTCCGGGGAGGCGGTGGTCGATTGAATGGTGTGGGCCTGCGGGGCGTTGCCCAACGCAGGCCACTTGTAAGTCTAGATGCCCTGATCAGAAGGCTTCGCCCGCCCAGCCAACTTTTCCAGCAGCACCTTGGCCAGCGCCTTGTCCGAGAACGGGTTCTGCCCGGTAATCAGCTCACGGTCCACCACCACATGGGGTTGCCAGGCCTTCGCATAGCCCATCTCGCCCCCTGCCGTTGCCATGGCGTTGGCCGGGTAGAACAGCAAACGCTGGTCCTTGAGCGAACCCTCGAACACCTGCTCCTCCGGGTCGGAGAAAATGGTCATCTTGTAACCCTTGTACAACCAGTCGTTGGCTGCCGGCTTTTCACCACGCGCCAGCGCCGACTGGTAGCTTGCCGGGTCCTGCTGGGCCGAGAGCAAGGCGATGGGGCCGTGGCAGATGGCGGCCGTGGGCTTGCCGGCCTGGTGGAAATGCCGCAGCAAGGCACCCACTTCCGGGTTGTTGGCCAGGTCGATCAACGGCGCATGGCCGCCGGGGATGAACAGCCCGGCATAGCGCCCCAGGTCACCTGCCAGGACTTCTTTCACCGACAGGGTATCGTCAATGCCCGGCAGGCCTTGCACGACCTTCTCGATCCGGCGCATCTCCACCGCATCGCCGTCAAAGTAGCTTGGGTCGATCGAACGCTGGTCGACGCGTGGGGCATTACCCTTGGGGGTAACCAGCACCAGCTTGTAACCAGCCTTGAGCAACTGGTCGGCAGGCACGCCGAATTCGTTGAGGTAGTAGCCGGTGGCGTAGCGCTTGCCGTCCTGCAGCGGCAACTGGTGCTCGCTGGACAGCAGCACCAGCACCTCACCCTTGGGTGTAGCGTGGGCGCCGGCGGCAAGCAGGGTGCCGGCAACAGCCAGGGCAAGTCGGGACATCTTGGTCATGCAACAATCTCCTGATCAGGCAAATGGAACTGTCCGCTCATGTTGGCGGGATGCGTTCATGCTAATGGCAAGGCTATGATTCGATAATTCGAAAGCTCTCATGCCTGTGATCCAGAAAATGAATATCACCAGCAAGGACCTCAACCTGCTGTACCTGTTTCATGTGCTGTATCAGGAACGCAACGCCACCCTCGCCGCGCAACGCATGGCGCTGAGCCAGCCCGCGCTCAGTCACAAGCTGAACAAGCTGCGCCATCAGTTTGGCGACCCGCTGTTCGTCCGCGCGCCCCGGGGCCTGACCCCGACACCACGCGCCCACGAACTGGCGCCCGAGGTAGAACGCCTGGTGGTAGGGCTGGAAGGTTTCTATGAACGCTGCGAAGGGCAGGACTTCCTCGCCCGCCCTGCCCGCCTGCACCTGTACAGCACCGACTATGCAGAGCAGACGCTGTTGCCCAGGCTGCTGCCGATCCTGCGCAGCCAGGCACCGAACCTGACACTGGTCACCCACAACACGCGTGGCCAGCTACCTCGCGAAGAACTGGAGAAAGGCACCTGTGACCTGGCCGTTGCCGGGTTCTACACCGGCCTCCCGGAAACGTTCCACCAACAGCGCCTGCTCAGCGAACATTTTGTAGTGCTGGCCTCGCGCAGCCATCCAGCCTTGGACCAAGGCCTGGATCTCGATACCTTCCTCGCCAGCGACCACCTGCTCACGACACTCACCGGCGACCTTGATGGCCTGGTCGACCGCGCCTTGCGCAGCCAGGGCATGCAGCGACGGGTGGTGGCAGGCCTGTCGAGCTTCGTCGCACCCACGCGCCTGCTGCGCGGCACCAACCTGCTGCTCACCTGCCTGCGCTCGTTGGCCATCGAAGCCACCGAGCGTGATGACGACCTGCGCATGTACCCGCTGCCGCTGACACTGCCAGCGGTCGAGGTGATGCAGATCTGGCACGAACGCACCCATGCAGATCCCTTGCGACGCTGGTTCCGGCAACAGCTATGGCGCGTCAGTCAACAGCTGCCGGCCTGCACAGGTAACAATTTCTAAACAACAATGTGACATTTTTTTTCAGCTTTCTTCCCAAGGAGCTGTCAAATGAAGGTCACTGTTTTCGGTACCGGCTATGTCGGCCTCACCCAGGCAGTGTGCCTGGCCCAGGTGGGGCACTCGGTGTTGTGCATGGATGTCGACGCCGAGCGGGTCGCCAGCCTCAATACAGGCCATTGCCCGATCTTCGAGCCCGGCCTTGCGCCGATGCTGGAAAAGAACCTGGCCTGCGGTCGCCTGCGCTTCACCACCGACGCCAGCGAAGCGGCCAACTACGCCAGGTTGCAGTTCATCGCCGTCGGTACCCCGCCACAGGCCGATGGCAGCGCCGACCTCAAGCATGTGTTCGCAGTGGTCGACAGCATCCTCGAACATGCCGACGGCCCCAAGGTGATCGTCAACAAATCCACTGCTCCGGTCGGCACGGTGCACCGCATCAAGGCGCGCATCGCCCAGACCGTGGCCGATAGCAGCCGCTTCCACGTTGTCAGCAACCCCGAGTTCCTCAAGGAAGGCTCGGCCGTCGATGACTGCATGCGCCCGGAGCGCATCATCATCGGCGGCGCGGCCCCCGCCGAAGTGGAGCTGCTGCGCGAGCTGTACCTGCCATTCAGCCGCAACCGCGAAAAGCTCATGGTCATGGATGCGCGCAGCGCCGAGCTGACCAAGTACGCGGCCAACTGCATGCTGGCGACCAAGATCTCGTTCATCAACGAAATCGCCAACCTGGCCGAGCACCTGGGCGCTGACATCGAAATGGTGCGCCGTGGCATCGGCTCGGACCCGCGCATCGGTTACGACTTCATCTATGCCGGCTGCGGCTTTGGCGGCTCATGCTTCCCCAAGGACCTGCAAGCCCTGCGCCGCAGCGCCGAGGCCGAAGGCTTCGAACCGCAGTTGCTGCGTGCGGTGGAGTCGGTCAACGAGCAGCAAAAGGGCCGGCTGTTCAGCAAGATCCAGCGCCACTACCCACGTGGCCTGCGGGGCAAGGTCTTCGCTTTGTGGGGATTGTCGTTCAAGCCCAATACCAACGACATCCGCGAGGCCTCCAGCCGGGTCCTGCTGGAAGCGCTGTGGGCCGCCGGTGCGCGGGTGCAGGCCCACGACCCGCAGGCCATGGAAGCGATCCAGCGCCACTATGGTCCGCGCGCCGACCTGCAGCTGGTGCCGTGCAAGGAGGATGCGCTGCACGGCGCCGATGCCCTGGTGATCGTCACCGAATGGCAGGACTACCGCGTGTTGAACCTGGACAAGGTGCCGCACCAACTGGCCGACCGGGTGGTATTCGACGGGCGCAACCTGTTCGAACCCGAGCACATGGCCGCCGCCGGCCTGACTTATTACGGCATCGGCCGTGGCCAGGTACAGCCAGCATGCCCGTACTGATTACCGGCGTGGCCGGCTTTATCGGCTACCACGTTGCACGGCGCCTGTGCGAAGCAGGCATCGAGGTGGTCGGTATCGACAACCTCAATGCCTACTACAGCGTCCAGCTGAAGCTGGCGCGCCTGCAGCAGCTGTTCGGCTTTGCCGGTTTCCGCTTCCACACCCTCGACATCGCCCACCCGAGCGAACTGCAACAACTGTTCGCCGGGCAAGCGTTCAGTGCCGTGATCCACCTGGCGGCGCAGGCCGGGGTGCGCTATTCGCTGGACAACCCCGGCGCCTATGGCCAGGCCAACCTGGTCGGCTTTCTCAACCTGCTCGAAGCCTGCCGCCAGCAGCCGCCCCGCCATCTGATCTACGCCTCCAGCAGTTCGGTGTACGGCGCCAACGCCAAACTGCCGTTCTGCGTCGACGACCCGGTCGAGCAACCGCTGTCGCTGTATGCCGCCAGCAAGCGCGCCAATGAACTGATGGCGCACAGCTACGCACACCTGTACCAGCTGCCGACCACCGGCCTGCGCTTTTTCACCGTTTACGGCCCCTGGGGCCGCCCCGACATGGCGTTGTTCAAGTTCACCCGCGCCATGCTCGAGGGCCGGCCGATCGAGGTCTACAACAACGGCCTGATGGGGCGCGACTTCACCTACATCGACGACATCGTCGAGAGCATCGTGCGCTTGCGCCTGAAGCCGCCAGTGCCGGACAAGGGGCAACCACCCTGCCAGTTGTTCAACATCGGCCGAGGCCAGCCGGTACGGCTGCTGCACTTCGTCGAAAGCCTGGAACGTGCCTTGGGCATCAAGGCCCGGCGCGACTACCTGCCGCTGCAAGCGGGTGACGTGCTGGAAACCTGGGCCGACGTCGGCTCGCTGGCGCGCTGGATCGGCTACACCCCCGACACATCGCTGGAACACGGCGTCAATGCCTTCGTTGGCTGGTACCGGGATTTCTACCGGGTTTGAACCGCGCAATCACAACACAATCACAGGACGCCTCATGACAGATGCACTGGACCTCTCGGTACTCATTCCCGCCAGGAACGAGGTCGACAACCTGCCGTCACTGCTGATGGAAATACGCACCGCGCTGGCGGATGAAGACTATGAAGTGCTGGTGGTCGATGACGGCAGCAGCGACCGCACCCTGAGCGTACTGCAGCAACTGAAAAGCCAGGGTTACCCGCAGCTGCGCATCCTCCGCCACGCGCGCTCGCTGGGCCAGAGCACCTCGCTGTGGCATGCCGCCCAGGCTGCACACGGGCGCTGGCTGGCGACCCTGGACGGCGACGGCCAGAACGACCCGGCCGACATCCCCGGCATGCTGGCCCTGGTGCGCGCCAACCAGGACCTGGCCGGCGGCCTCAAGCTGGTGGCCGGGCACCGGGTCAACCGCCGCGACAGCGCCAGCAAGCGCTGGGCCTCGCGCTTTGCCAACGGCCTGCGCAGCCGCCTGCTCAAGGACGCCACGCCAGACACCGGCTGCGGGCTGAAACTGATCGAGCGCACGGCCTTCCTGCGCCTGCCCTATTTCGACCACATGCACCGCTTCATCCCGGCGCTGATCCTGCGCCACAACGGCCGCATGCTGGTGCACCCGGTCAATCACCGGCCACGTCACGCCGGGGTGTCCAAGTACGGCAACCTGGACCGCGCCCTGGTCGGCATTCTCGACCTGTTCGGGGTCTGGTGGCTGGTCCGTCGCACGCGCCTGGACACGCCCCCCCAGGAGCTCGAAGGATGACCCGTGAAACCCTGTGGTTGATCATCGGCTTCGCCGGCCAGGTCGTATTCACCGGGCGCTTCGTGTTGCAGTGGCTGTACAGCGAGTTCAAGCGCCGCAGTGTGATACCGGTGGGTTTCTGGTACCTGAGCATGCTCGGCAGCGCACTGCTGCTGACTTACGCCATCTATCGCCAGGACCCGGTGTTCATCATCGGCCAGAGCTTCGGCTTTCTGGTCTACCTGCGCAACCTGCAGCTGATCGCCCGCCACCAGGAACAGAAGGAATAGCCCTTGCCAAGGTTCAACACGCTCGGGGCCGAACGCCTGGCCCTGATTACCCTCGCCATATTGCTGGTGGGCGCGGGTATCGGCTGGCGCCAGCCAATGAATGTGGATGAAGAACGCTTTCTCGGCGTCGCCCTGGAAATGCTGCAGAGCGGCAACTGGTTCATCCCGCACCGGGCAGCGGAAATCTACGGCGACAAGCCGCCATTGTTCATGTGGACCGTGGCTATGTTCAGCCACCTCACCGGCTCGCCCAAGGTGGCCCTGTACCTGCCTGGGCTGCTGTCGGCGGCAACCATCACCTGGGTGCTGCATGACCTGGGGTGGCGCCTGTGGAACCGGCGCATCGGCGTAATCGCCGCCTTGCTGTTCCTGGCTACCTACCAGAGCTACAGCATCCTGCGCACCGGGCAGATCGACAGCTTCCTGTGCCTGTGGGTGGCACTGGGTTTCTACGGCATGCTGCGCCACTTGCTGCTCGGGCCGGCGTGGGGCTGGTTCTACCTGGCCTGCATCGCCATGGGCCTGGGCATCATCAGCAAGGGCGTGGGCTTTGTCCCGGCGCTGCTACTGCTGCCCTATGCCTGGGCGGTGCGCCACCGCTGGCACGGGGTTGTGACCATGCCCGGCCAGGGTTGGCACTGGTGCCTGGGGCTGCTGTGGCTGCTGGCCGGTTGCGCGGTGTGGCTGCTGCCACTGCTGGTATCGATTGCCCATGGCGGTGGCGCGGCGGAGCTGGCCTATCTGAAGGAGATCCTGCTGCGCCAGACCGCCAGCCGCTATGCCAATGCCTGGGACCATCGCGAACCGTTCTGGTACTTCTTCGTCAAGGTCATCCCCAAGTACTGGCTTCCATTGGTGCTGGCCCTGCCCTGGCTGGTACCGGCCTGGCGCCGACAGTTGCACAAACGGGACGGGCGCTTCTTGCTGCTGCTCGGCTGGGTGGCACTGGTGCTGTTGTTTTTCAGCCTGAGCAGCGGCAAGCGCAAGCTGTATGTCTTCCCGGCGCTGCCGGGTCTGGTGCTGGCCATCGCGCCGCTGCTGCCGTGGCTGCTCAAGCGCTGGCTAGGCGGCCGTCCGGCCTGGCGCAAGGCGTTCACTGCCGTGGCCCTGGCATGGTTTGCGCTGTGGTTTGCGCGCGGTTTCGTCGAGCCGCTGAAGGAAGGCCGCAACCCGCATGAGACATTGATGACCGAAGCTGCACGAGCCACAGGCGGCGCCGAGCTGGTGCTGGTCAACTGGCGCGAGGGGCATTGGCTGTTTGCACGGCAACCCATCGTGCACTTCGGTTTCACCGACCAGCCCAGGGCGGATGCAGCCGTCTACTGGCTGCGCCACAACCCTGCCGCCTTTGCCCTGGTCCCGGCTTCGGAACTGGGCCGCTGCTTCAGTGCCGACAAGGCACGCAGGCTGGGCCAGACCTCGCGCGCCGAATGGTATGTGGTCGCTGCCGACGCCGATAACGGCCAGTGCCAGGCCACGGCCCCCAGCCATGTCTACCACTTCGCCTGGGCGGCCTCGCCTTAGTGCCTGTCAATGTTTCCGCAGGAATCCCGGTGCACAATCACTTGCAATCCGTCACATCTCAAAATACTGTATGAATATTCAGTATCACAGGTCAGCTCCATGCAACTCATTGCCAAACTCGGCATCCTTGCCGATGCTGCCAAGTACGACGCATCCTGCGCCAGCAGCGGCGCGCCCAAGCGCAACTCGCGCGGGGCTGATGGCCTGGGTGCTACCAATGGCATGGGCATCTGTCACAGCTACACCCCCGACGGGCGCTGCGTGTCGCTGCTCAAGGTGCTACTGACCAACTTTTGCCTCTACGATTGCCAATACTGCGTCAACCGCCGCTCCAGCAACGTGCCACGCGCACGCTTCAGCCCCGAGGAAGTGGTCCGGCTGACGCTGGACTTCTACCGGCGCAACTGTATCAGCGGCCTGTTTCTCAGCTCTGGCATCATCCGCTCGGCGGACTACACCATGGAGCAACTGATCCGCGTGGCCCGGCTGTTACGCGAGGAGCACGGCTTCCGTGGCTACATCCACCTCAAGACCATCCCTGATGCCGACCCGCTGCTGATCGAGGAGGCCGGGCGCCTGGCTGACCGGCTCAGCGTCAACATCGAGCTGCCGACCGACGCCAGCCTGAAACGCCTGGCACCGGAGAAACAGGCGCACACCATTCGCCAGGCCATGGGCGTGATCCACCGCGGCCAGCAAGCCGTGGCCCACGAACCCAAGGCGCCGCGCTTTACCCCGGCCGGGCAAAGCACCCAGGTGATCGTCGGGGCCGACAGCACCGACGACAGCACATTGCTGCGCAATGCCGAATCGCTGTACCAAGGCTACGGCCTCAAGCGCGTGTACTATTCCGCCTTCAGCCCCATCCCCGACAGCCCCGGCAGCGTACCCCTGGCCGCACCGCCGCTGCTGCGCGAACACCGCCTGTACCAGGCTGACTTCCTGTTGCGTGGCTATGGCTACAAGGCCGGCGAGCTGCTGGGTCAGAGCGGCAACCTGGCACTGGACATCGACCCCAAGCTGGCCTGGGCGCTGGCCAACCGCGAAGTGTTCCCACTGGATGTGAACCGTGCCGAGCCGGCGCTACTGGCACGCATCCCCGGCATTGGCCTGCGCAGCGTGCAGCGCCTGGTAGCCCTGCGACGCGAACGGCGCATTCGCTACGATGACCTGATCCAGTTGCGCTGTGTGCTGGACAAGGCGCGGCCGTTCATTGTTACCAGCGACTACCGCCCGGCCCAGGCCGAGTTGCGCAGCGGCCTGCTGAGGGCGCGCTTGCGTGAGCCGCAGGCGCCGGTGCAAATGGGCTTGTGGGGATGATCGCGCTCGACTGCGACGGCCTGTTCGCCACCTGGCGTGGCCAGGCCCGGGTGTTGTTGGGGCATGGCGTCGACCCGTCGGAGGTCACCTGGGTGCAAGGGCCGGTGGCTGATTTGCTGGCCATGCCGACAGCACTGCCGGAAGGCCCCGGTCCTTTTCGCGCCAAGGTGCCAGCGGCGCTGCTGGGCCAGCTGGAACAGGCGGCTCGCTACCGTGGCGAGCAGCGCTGGAACCTGCTTTACGAGGTACTTTGGCGGGTGGCCCATGGCGACCGCACTGCCATGCTGGCGGGCGACCGATTGGGCAGTGAGCTGCACAGACGGATCAAGCAGGTCAATCGCGAAGCGCATCACCTGCATGCGTTCGTACGCTTCGTGCCACTGCCCGAAGTACTGGCTGAACAGCTGCAAATTGACCTGGTGGCCTATCACGAACCGGCGCATGACATTCTGGAAAGCGCCAGTGCGCATTTCGCAGACCGCCTGGGGCGTTTGCGCTGGTTGATTGCCACGGCCAACGACGGCATACGCTTCGATGGCCAGGCATTCGACTACCAGCGCCAGTGCCCCGAGCCCTGGCGCCAGTGGGCGCGCAACGCCGAAGACCCTGGCGCGGAATTGTGGCGCACCTACTATCGCCATACCTTCAACCCTGCCCGCCTCAACCCCGATGCCTTGCGCCTGCACATGCCCGGCCGGTTCTGGCGCCATTTGCCGGAGGGCATGCTCATTCCGCAGCTCGAAGGCCTGGCTCGGCAAGGCAAGCAACGGGATGGCCAAGCCCTGGAAGTCGCCTCCCAGGCTGGCAAACAGATCAGCAAGCCCACGAACCATTCTCAAGCCGAACGATCAGCCGCCACAGCCGTCATAACCTGAGCCGCTGCCGACACGCAAAGAGGACGCGAAATGACCCCACCCGATCCGTCATACGTCAAATGGCTCGAAGACCGCGCCATGCTCAGGGCCTCCCAGCAACGCACCCACCTGTACTCCGGCCAGTCGCGCCTGTGGCAACAGCCCTACGCCGAAGCCCAGCCCCGCCGGGCCACCGAGATCGCTTCGGTCTGGCTGACCGTCTACCCCGACGCCATCATCGCCCCCGACGGTTGTTCGGTGCTTGGCGCCCTGGCCCACGAGGCGCTGTGGAAGCGTTTGTCGGAGATCGGCATCCAGGGCCTGCACACCGGCCCGATCAAGTTGTCTGGCGGCATCCGTGGCCGTGAGCTCACCCCCAGCGTCGATGGCAACTTCGACCGCATCAGTTTCGACATCGACCCGCTGTACGGCAGCGAGCAGGAGCTGGTCCAGATGAGCCGCATGGCCGCCGCGCACAACGCCGTGACCATCGACGACCTGATCCCTTCGCACACTGGCAAGGGCGCCGACTTCCGCCTGGCCGAGCTGGCCTACGGTCCCTACCCGGGGCTGTACCACATGGTCGAGATCCGCGAGGAAGACTGGCCGTTGCTGCCCGAAGTGCCGGCCGGGCGCGACGCAGTCAACCTGCTGCCGGCCCAGTGCGACGAGCTCAAGGCCCGCCATTACATCGTCGGCCAGCTACAACGGGTGATCTTCTTCGAGCCAGGTGTGAAGGAAACCGACTGGAGCGCCACGCCGCCGGTGACCGGTGTGGATGGCAAGACCCGGCGCTGGGTGTACCTGCATTACTTCAAGGAAGGCCAGCCGTCGCTGAACTGGCTGGACCCGACCTTCGCCGCCCAGCAGATGATCATTGGCGATGCCCTGCACGCCCTGGACTGTCTGGGCGCCCGCGGCCTGCGTCTGGATGCCAACGGCTTTCTCGGCGTGGAGACGCGCGCCAGCGGCACCGCCTGGTCGGAAAGCCACCCGCTGTCGATCGTCGGCAACCAGCTGATCGGCGGCATGATCCGCAAGGCCGGCGGTTTCAGCTTCCAGGAACTGAACCTGACCCTCGACGATATCGCGCAGATGTCCAGGGGCGGTGCCGACCTGTCCTACGACTTCATTACCCGGCCGGCCTACCAGCATGCACTGCTGACCGGCGACACCGAGTTCCTGCGCCTGATGCTCAAGGAAATGCACGCCTTCGGCATCGACCCGGCCTCGCTGATCCATGCCTTGCAGAACCATGACGAGCTGACCGTGGAGCTGGTACATTTCTGGACCCTGCATGCCCATGACATGTACCTTTACAAAGGCCAGACGTTGCCCGGCGGCATCCTGCGCGAGCACATCCGCGAAGAGATCTACGAACGGCTGTCAGGCGAGCATGCGCCGTACAACCTGCGCTTCGTCACCAATGGCATAGCCTGTACCACGGCCAGCCTGATCGCTGCCGCACTGGGTATCCGCGACCTTGGGCAGATCGGCGCGGCAGAAACAGAGCTGATCCAGAAGGTGCACCTGCTACTGGTCATGTACAACGCCATGCAGCCGGGGGTGGTGGCGCTGTCCGGTTGGGACCTGGTGGGCGCCCTGCCCTTGCCCGCCGAAGCGGTCGCGCAGCGGATGCTGGATGGCGATACCCGCTGGATTCACCGGGGCGGCTACGACCTGGCCGGGCTTGAGCCGCAGGCCCAGGCGTCAGTGCGTGGCATGCCCCGTGCCCGGTCGCTGTATGGCAGCCTGGACAGCCAGCTGGAAAACGGCGATTCGTTTGCCTGCAAGGTGAAGAAACTGCTGGCAGTGCGTCAGGCCTATGGCATCGCCACCAGCCGTCAGCTGTTGGTGCCCGACGTCAGCAGCCCCGGCTTGCTGGTAATGGTGCATGAGCTGCCGGCCGGGCGCGGCATTCAGATCAGTGCACTGAACTTTGGCCAGGAAGTGATTGCCGAGGAGCTGCAACTGACCGGATTCACGCCGGGGCCGGTGGTGGACATGATCAATGAAACGGTCGAAGGGGATTTGACCGAAGATGGGCGGCTGATGGTGAACCTGGACCCGTATGAGGCGCTGTGCCTGCGGATCGTCAACAGCAGTGGCCATGTCTGAATGGTATTTGCCCCATTGCCTTCGCCGGTGAAGTTCTGAACGGCAGCCACGCGACATTTGTGAGAGCGGGTTCACCCGCGAACACCGGCGCAGCCGGTGCCATTCACCGCGTCGCCTGCTTCGCGGGCATGCCCGCTCCCACAGCGTCCGTACCAGCTGAAGGAATGCACCATACCTGTGGGAGCGGGCGCGCCCGCGAACACCGGCATAGCCGGTGCCATCCACCGCGTCGCCTGCTTCGCGGGCATGCCCGCTCTCACAGGGACCTGACCAGCTGAAGGAATGCGCCATACCTGTGGGAGCGGGCACGCCCGCGAACACCGGCGCAGCCGGTGCCATCCACCGCGTCGCCTGCTTCGCGGGCATGCCCGCTCCCACAGGGTCCGTACCAGCTGAAGGATTGCGCC
>NZ_NEJR01000028.1:0-39069 GCF_002113165.1 Pseudomonas sp. B19(2017) | reverse complement strand
GCTGCGGTTGCTGGTGGCCGATGGTTCGTCCAGCTTGGTGCGGGTGTTCAGCATTTCGGCACCTGCCGAAAGGTTGGGCAGCAACCCGGCGCGGGCCTGTGGCACCACTTCGCGGCGGGCGCCGTAATCGGCGCGGGCCGCAGCCAGGTCCGCGTTGTTGTCGACCGCTTCCTGGTAGACGCTGACCAGGTCGGTCTTGACTGTTTGAGGCACGTCCGCTGCCCAGACCACTCCGTTGGACGCACAAGACACGGCTATCGCCAGTGAAAGTTTGCGCAGCATAAAGGCAATCCTTGTACGAAATTTAATTACTGAACTGTTGAGTATCGAGCGACGGGCCAGTGTAGTGCCATGCGCACCCGGCAACAATCGCTCGGGGTGCCTTTCATCATCCGCGCATTTACCCGCTTGGCTTTGCCGACCACTCCAGTCTAGACTGCGCATGTTCTTGTCGGGGTGCCTTGAAGCAAAGGCTGAGATCGCAAAGTTGCGGATCCCGTTGAACCTGATCAGGTTAGCGCCTGCGTAGGGAACAAGATTGCTCGCCTTCCCGGGGAGCCTCTTGTGCCAGGTCCGGGAATGTCCACAGCTGCATGCAGCTTCAGGCACCCCAATATCCGGCACTGCACCCCATCAACAGGGTGCGTCCGCGCCTTTCAGGTTCACCCCGACATTCCACTGCGTAGGAAGCCGTCTGGAGAGCCTGTGATGACCAAACAAGAAAAAGCGATCAACCTCAGCGAATCGGCACAAGTCGATCAGCAGTCCGTGCAACCGTTCCCGCGTTCACGCAAGGTCTATGTCGAAGGCTCGCGCCCGGACATCCGCGTGCCCATGCGTGAAATCAGCCTGGACGACACCCCGACCGATTTCGGTGGCGAGGCCAATGCCCCGGTGCTGGTCTACGATACCTCCGGCCCGTACACCGACCCCAACGTCGTCATCGACGTACGCAAGGGCCTGGCCGATGTGCGTTCGGCCTGGATCGAGGCGCGCGGTGACACCGAGCGCCTGGCCGGCCTGAGCTCCGATTTCGGCCAGCAGCGCCTGAACGATGCGGAACTCGCCAAGCTGCGTTTCGCCCATGTGCGCAACCCGCGCCGTGCCAAGGCGGGCGCCAACGTCTCGCAGATGCACTATGCCCGCCAGGGCATCATCACCGCCGAGATGGAGTACGTGGCCATCCGCGAAAACATGAAGCTGCAGGAGGCACGCGCCGCCGGCCTGCTCGACGAGCAGCACGCCGGCCACAGTTTCGGGGCCAACATTCCGAAAGAGATCACCCCCGAGTTCGTTCGCCAGGAAATCGCCCGTGGCCGCGCGATCATCCCGGCCAACATCAACCACCCGGAAGTGGAGCCGATGATCATCGGCCGCAACTTCCTGGTGAAGATCAACGGCAATATCGGCAACAGCGCCCTGGGTTCCTCGATCGAGGAAGAAGTGGCCAAGCTGACCTGGGGCATCCGCTGGGGTTCGGACACGGTCATGGACCTGTCCACCGGCAAGCACATTCACGAAACCCGCGAGTGGATCATCCGCAACTCGCCGGTACCGATCGGCACCGTGCCGATCTACCAGGCCCTGGAAAAGGTCAACGGCGTGGCCGAAGACCTGACCTGGGAGCTGTTCCGCGACACCTTGATCGAGCAGGCCGAGCAGGGCGTGGACTATTTCACCATCCACGCCGGTGTACTGCTGCGCTATGTGCCGCTGACCGCCAAGCGCGTCACCGGTATCGTCAGCCGCGGTGGCTCGATCATGGCCAAGTGGTGCCTGGCGCATCACAAGGAAAACTTCCTGTACACCCACTTCGAAGAAATCTGCGAAATCATGAAGGCCTACGACGTCAGCTTCTCGCTGGGCGACGGCCTGCGCCCCGGCTCTATTGCCGACGCCAACGATGCCGCGCAGTTCGGTGAACTGGAGACCCTCGGCGAGCTGACCAAGATCGCCTGGAAGCACGACGTGCAGTGCATGATCGAAGGCCCCGGCCACGTGCCGATGCAACTGATCAAGGAGAACATGGACAAGCAGCTGGAATGCTGCGACGAGGCGCCGTTCTACACCCTCGGCCCGCTGACTACTGACATCGCCCCTGGCTACGACCACATCACCTCGGGCATTGGCGCGGCGATGATCGGCTGGTTCGGTTGCGCCATGCTCTGCTACGTCACACCCAAGGAACACCTGGGCCTGCCGAACAAGGATGACGTGAAGACCGGCATCATCACCTACAAGATCGCTGCTCACGCTGCCGACCTTGCCAAGGGTCACCCGGGCGCGCAGATTCGTGACAACGCCTTGTCCAAGGCGCGCTTCGAGTTCCGTTGGGAAGACCAGTTCAATCTCGGCCTGGACCCGGACACCGCCCGCGCCTACCACGATGAGACCCTGCCGAAGGAATCGGCGAAGGTCGCGCACTTCTGCTCGATGTGCGGGCCGAAGTTCTGCTCGATGAAGATCACCCAGGAAGTACGTGAGTACGCCGCCAAGATCGAAACCGTGGATGTGACGGTCGAGCAAGGCATGCGCGAGCAGGCCGAGCGGTTCCGCCAGGAAGGCAGTCAGCTGTACCACAAAGTCTAAGCCGCAGCACCTTACCCTGTGGGAGCGGGCGTGCCCGCGAAGCAAGCACCGCGGTGCATGGCAAGGGCTTCGCCCTTGTTCGCGGGCACGCCCGCTCCCACAGAATGCTGTGTGCAACTCCTCATTCTTCCGGCGAAAATAACAATGACCACTCCCAGCCAATTCTCCCCCGATCACCCGGTCCCCATCGCCCAGCGCATCTTCGGCGCCCGCGACCTGTTCTCGCTATGGTTCTCCCTCGGCATCGGCCTTATGGTGCTGCAGGTCGGCGCCATGCTGGCACCTGGTCTGGGCCTTGCTGGCGCAGTGCTGGCCATTGCCCTGGGCACCGGTGTGGGTGTGCTGTTGCTGGGGGCTGCCGGTGTCATCGGCAGCGACACCGGCCTGTCGGCGATGGGCACCCTGAAACTCAGCCTGGGCGCCCATGGCGCGCGCTTGCCGGCGCTGCTCAACCTGCTGCAACTGGTGGGCTGGGGCGCGTTCGAGATCATCGTCATGCGCGATGCCGCCAGCCTGCTGGGTGCGCGGGCGTTCGGCGAAGCCAGTGCCTGGAACAGTCCGATGCTCTGGACCCTGTGCTTCGGCGCCCTGGCCACCTTGCTCGCGGTCGGTGGGCCACTGGCGTTCGTGCGCAAGGTGCTGCGCGCCTGGGGTATCTGGCTGCTGCTGGGTGCTTGCCTGTGGCTGACCTGGAACTTGTTCGCCAAGGCCGACCTGACGGCACTGTGGAACCGCGCCGGCGACGGTTCGATGTCGCTGGCCGTGGGCTTCGACATCGCCATCGCCATGCCGCTGTCCTGGTTGCCGCTGATCGCCGACTACTCGCGTTTTGCCCGCAACGGCAAACCTGTATTCGGCGGCACGGTGCTGGGCTACTTCATCGGCAACACCTGGCTGATGAGCCTGGGCGTGGGCTACACCCTGGCCTTTGCCGGCAGTGGCGAAGCCAACGCCCTGCTGCTGGCCCTGGCGGGCGCCGGCATGGGCATTCCGCTGCTGCTGATTCTGCTGGACGAGTCGGAAAAGGCTTTTGCCGACATTCACTCGGCGGCCGTTTCCACCGGCGTGCTGGTGCGCCTGAAGGTCGAGCACCTGGCGCTGGCCATTGGCGTGCTGTGCACGCTGATTGCCCTGCTGGCGCCACTGGCACAGTACGAGAACTTCCTGCTGCTGATCGGTTCGGTGTTTGCACCGCTGTTCGGTGTGGTATTGGTGGACCACTACGTGATCCGTCGCCGCCGCCTGCCAGCACAGGTGAATGGCTTGCACTGGCAGGCACTGCTGGCCTGGGTGGTCGGCGTGGTGGCGTACCATGTGATCGCCGCGCAGGCGCCGGACCTGGGGGCGACCCTGCCGGCATTGCTGCTGGCAGGGCTACTGCACGGGCTGCTGAGCTTCAGCCGCGGCCGGGAAACAGTTCAGGCTTGAGCACGCCATTCAGGCGCGGGTAGGGGATCTTCAATTCCACGTGGCCCATGGAGTAGGGCGCGATGGTGTAGACCTCGTACTTGACCACCACCGCGCCGTACGTCAGGGCGACGTGCGGCGACTGCTTGAACGGCCAGGTCTTGATGAACTCGGCGTCCTTGTCCATGCCTACGCTGATAAGCCAGGCGCGGTGCGACTCCTCCACGGTTTTCCAGAAGGTGTCTTCCTGGCCGGCCACCAGCATGTCCTGCAGGGTCAGCACCTTGTCCAGCTTGCGCGAATAGTTGATGAACCCGCGCCCGGGCATGCCGTGGGCGCCGCCGCTGTCCAGGTAGCTGGACAGTTCGATGATCACCAGCCCGTCATGCTGCTCGCGTACCTTGGCCTGCAGGTAGCTGCTGTTGCGCTTGTCGGCGCTGGCCAGGTACTGCTGCTCGTAGGCTTGCAGGGTGGCGGGTGCGTTGCCGCGCTGGTTGTCTTCGGTCAGTTGCAGCAGGCGTTTCTCGACGATGCCATCAAGCTTGGGCAAGGCCGGGAAGTGGATCATGTCGATGTTCACCAGCGGGCAGTCGCTTTCGCTGCAGCCGGGTTTGACATGCTCCCAGGCATCACGCTTGACCTCGAGCGGCGCCCGGTAGTTGGGCGTGAACAGGCTTTGGCAGGCACCCAGTGCCAGGGCCAGCACAGCCACGGAAGTCAGTTTGACAAGTGTCATGGGAATCCTTGCAGAACAGGGAAAAGTCGGCCTTTGACCGTCTGCGCGGCCTTCAGTTCGCCACTAAGCTAACAGAGAGAAGGCGCGCTGTCCCGAGTGCGCGAACGGTTACTGGAAAGGGGTGAAACCCGCTGGCGTGGAGAGTAGGATGGCGCGATGCTGTAGGCGAGGTAATGAGGATTCCCATGTCAGACACGTTGAACTCAGTGCCCAGGGCGGTCGAGATCGTCAAGCGGGATAACTGCTTCCAGGGCTTCTACAAGCTCGACAAGGTGCACCTGCGCCACGAGTTGTTCGCCGGTGGCATGGGCCGCGAAATCAGCCGCGAGCTGTTCGTGCGCCATGATGCGGTGTGCGTGCTGCCCTATGACCCGCAACGCGATGAAGTGGTGCTGATCGAGCAGTTCCGGGTGGGGGCCATGGGCAAGATCGACAACCCGTGGCTGATCGAGATGGTCGCCGGGCTGATCGACAAGGACGAGCAGCCTGAACAGGTCGCCCACCGCGAAGCCGAAGAAGAAGCCGGCCTGGCCTTCAGCGCACTGTGGCCGATGACCCGCTACTTCCCGTCGCCTGGTGGCAGTGACGAGTATGTCCACCTGTTCCTCGGTCGCTGCAGCAGTGAAGGCGCGGGCGGTCTGCATGGCCTGGAAGAAGAAGGCGAAGACATTCGCGTGAGGGTCTGGTCGTTCGAGGATGCCATGCAAGCCGTGCGCGACGGGCGTGTTTGCAATGCGGCGACTATCATCGGCCTGCAATGGCTGGCGCTGAACCGTGACGAAGTACGAGGTATGTGGAAGTGAACCTGCTGCGCGAGCGTTATCGGGTCGACCTGGTCGGGCTGCAGGCAGCCTGCGAGGCCAACTACGCCCGGCTGATGCGCCTGTTGCCCGACATGCGCACCACCCAGAGTTCGCGCCGCATCGGCATGACCCAGGGCGACCAGATGCTTGGCGTGCTGGTCCTCGACGTGGTGCTGGCCTGCCCGTACACCACCACCCTGCACGTGCGCCAGGAGCACAGCCTGCCGTGGTTGCCGGTGCCACACCTGGAAGTGCAGGTGTACCACGATGCGCGCATGGCCGAGGTGGTCAGTGCCGAACACACCCGGCGTCTGCGCAGCATCTACCCCTATCCCAACGAAGCCATGCACCAGCCGGACGAAAAGGCCCAGCTCAACCTGTTCCTCGGTGAATGGCTGAGTCATTGCCTGGCCTGTGGCCATGAGCTGGCAAGCGTTCGCTGAATTGTGACGTGGTTGGGTTACGAGTGTTTGCGCGTAACCGTTGTACAGCCATAATTCGCGCTGAATCCGTTCGAGGAGACGGCCGTTGCCGCAGCCAGACCAAACGCGCCCCGTGCATGTGGTGCAACTGACCGATGCCCACCTGTTTGCCGACCCGGCGGGCAGCATGCTGGGCCTCAATACCCGAGACAGCCTGCGCCATGTAGTGGCCCAGGTGCGGCGGGAGCAACCGCTTGTCGACCTGCTGCTGTGCACCGGTGACCTTTCGCAGGACGCCAGTGTTGCCTCTTATGAAGCATTCCGTGAGCTGACCGCGCCGTTTGCCGTGGCCACCCGCTGGTTGCCGGGCAATCACGATGAGGCTCAGGTGATGGTGCAGGTGGCGCCCGAGCTGGTGCAGGCGGTGACCGATATGGGGGCTTGGCGAATCGTCATGCTCAACACGGCTGTGCACGGCGCTACCCATGGTTTTTTGACCGATGACCAGCTGGCAGTGCTGGAGGCGGCCTTGCAAGAGGCGGGCGAGCGGCATTGCCTGGTGTGCTTGCACCATCAGCCGGTAGATATCGGCTGTGCGTGGATTGCGCCGATAGGCTTGCGCAATGCTCAGGCACTGTTCGATATCGTCGAACGTTATCCGCAGGTGCGGGCGTTGCTGTGGGGGCATGTGCACCAAGAATGGGATGAAGTGCGCAACGGCCGGCGTCTGCTGGCCACGCCGTCGACCTGCATCCAGTTCGCGGCGCGTAGCGAGGACTTCAAGGTGAGCGAGGAACAGCCTGGGTATCGCTGGCTGCGCCTGCACGCCGACGGGCGGTTGGAGACTGGAGTGGAGCGGGCGCTGGGCTTCGAAGTGAAGCTCGACTTCGAAAGCCCAGGTTATTAAAACACTCGAAATCTGCACAAATCTCTGTGGGAGCGGGCGTGCCCGCGAAGAATTCAACGCGGTGGCAGGCACCGGCTGCGCCGGTGTTCGCGGGCACGCCCGCTCCCACAGGTCCAGTCTTGCTGCGGTGCTCGGTGAAGAAATTGTTGCGAAACCCGTGACACTGCGTCAAAACCCGGCGAACGCGCTACACTGCGCGTCCCTGCGCCCGTCTCACCGGGCGCGAAGCCACAGATTCCGGGGGCAGCATGTCGGGTTCCATCCTCTATATCCATGGCTTCAACAGCTCGCCACTCTCAACCAAGGCGCGCCAACTCGAAGCTGTCATGCAGCGCCTCGGCCTGGCCGATCAGCTGCGGGTGCCCGCGTTGCACCATCACCCACGCCAGGCCATTGCCCAGCTCGAAGCGGCCATCGCCGAACTCGGCGCGCCATTACTGGTGGGCAGTTCGCTCGGCGGCTACTATGCCACTCATCTGGCCGAGCGCCATGGTCTCAAGGCCCTGCTGATCAACCCGGCGGTAACCCCGCACAAGCATTTCGACGGCTACCTGGGTGCCCAGCGCAACCACTATACCGACGAAACCTGGGAGCTGACCCTAGATCACGTGCAGGCCCTGGCCGAGCTTGAAGTACCGGCCCCGGTGGACCCCAGCCGCTATCAAGTGTGGCTGCAAACCGCCGATGAAACCTTGGACTATCGCCATGCCGAGCGCTATTACCGTGCTTGTGCGCTGCGCATCCAGGCCGGCGGCGACCACAGCTTCCAGGGCTTCGCCGAGCGCCTGCCGGCCCTGCTGGCCTTTGCCGGCATTGCCCGTGGGCAGTATGCGGCGCTCGATTTTTCTGTATTTTGACTTTTTTGCATTCACCAGACTGACGACGAGACCCTATGGCCACTCCCAGCGCTAGCGCCTATAACGCAGACGCCATCGAAGTCCTCTCGGGCCTTGACCCGGTCCGCAAGCGGCCGGGCATGTACACCGATACCAGCCGCCCCAACCACCTGGCCCAGGAAGTCATCGACAACAGCGTCGACGAAGCCCTGGCCGGTCACGCCCGTTCGGTGCAGGTCATCCTCCATGCCGACCACTCGCTGGAAGTCAGCGATGACGGCCGTGGCATGCCGGTGGATATCCACCCGGAAGAGGGCGTGTCCGGGGTCGAGCTGATCCTCACCAAGCTGCACGCCGGCGGCAAGTTCTCCAACAAGAACTACCAGTTCTCCGGTGGCCTTCACGGCGTGGGCATTTCGGTGGTCAACGCCCTGTCGACCCAGGTGCGCGTGCGCGTCAAACGTGACGGCAACGAATACCAGATGACCTTCGCCGATGGTTTCAAGGCCAGCGAGCTGGAAGTGGTCGGTTCGGTTGGCAAGCGCAACACCGGCACCAGCGTATACTTCAGCCCCGACCCCAAGTACTTCGATTCGCCGAAGTTCTCCATCAGCCGCCTCAAGCACGTGCTCAAGGCCAAGGCCGTGCTGTGCCCGGGCCTGCTGGTCAGCTTCGAGGACAAGGCCAGTGGCGAGAAGGTCGAGTGGCACTATGAAGACGGCCTGCGTTCTTACCTGGTCGATTCGGTCAACGAGTTCCAGCGCCTGCCCGACGAGCCGTTCTGCGGCAGCCTGGCCGGTAACAAGGAGGCGGTGGACTGGGCCTTGCTGTGGTTGCCCGAAGGCGGCGACAGCATCCAGGAAAGCTACGTCAACCTGATCCCTACCGCCCAGGGCGGCACCCACGTCAACGGCCTGCGGCAGGGCCTGCTGGATGCCATGCGGGAGTTCTGCGAGTTTCGCAACCTGCTGCCGCGTGGCGTGAAGCTGGCGCCGGAAGACGTCTGGGAACGCATCACCTTCGTGCTGTCGATGAAAATGCAGGACCCGCAATTCTCCGGGCAGACCAAGGAGCGGCTGTCGTCGCGCGAAGCGGCTGCCTTCGTTTCCGGCGTGGTCAAGGACGCCTTCAGCCTGTGGCTCAACGCCCACCCCGAGCTGGGCATGCAGCTGGCGGAGCTGGCCATCAGCAACGCCGGGCGCCGCCTGAAAGCCAGCAAGAAGGTCGAGCGCAAGCGCATCACCCAGGGCCCGGCGCTCCCCGGCAAACTGGCCGATTGCGCCGGCCAGGACCCGATGCGCGCCGAACTGTTCCTGGTCGAGGGTGACTCGGCCGGTGGCTCGGCCAAGCAGGCGCGTGACAAGGAGTTCCAGGCGATCCTGCCGCTGCGTGGCAAAATCCTGAACACCTGGGAAGTGGACGGTGGCGAAGTTCTGGCCAGCCAGGAGGTGCACAACATCGCCGTGGCCATTGGCGTCGACCCTGGGGCTACCGACCTTGCGCAGCTGCGCTACGGCAAGATCTGCATCCTTGCCGACGCCGACTCCGACGGCCTGCACATCGCCACGCTGCTGTGCGCACTGTTCGTCCAGCACTTCCGCGCGCTGGTCGAGGCCGGGCATGTGTACGTGGCCATGCCGCCGCTGTACCGCATCGACCTGGGCAAGGAAATCTACTACGCCCTCGACGAGGCCGAGCGTGACGGTATCCTCGATCGCCTGGTGGCCGAGAAGAAACGCGGCAAGCCACAGGTCACCCGCTTCAAGGGCCTGGGCGAAATGAACCCGCCACAGCTGCGCGAAACCACCATGGACCCGAACACCCGGCGCCTGGTGCAACTGACCCTGGACGATGTGCAGGCCACCTGCGAGCTGATGGACAAGCTGTTGGCCAAGAAGCGCGCGGGCGACCGCAAGAGCTGGCTGGAAACCAAAGGCAACCTGGCCGAGGTCATGGTTTGATTCGGCGGCTTCTGGCTGCCTGCCTGGCGCTGGTTGCCCTGCCGAGCCTGGCGGGCAACTGGCCAGAGCTGAAGCTGAGCGCCGAGCACCCGATCGACGGCATGCGCGGTGGCAACCTGTCTGGCCTGGTGGAATGCCGGGGCGGGCTGTGGGGTGTGTCCGACCGCGACGACGACCGCATCTACCGCTTCGACCGGCAAAACCCGACCTGGCGCGCGCAGCCGCTCACCTTCACCGCGCCAGCGGTGCCGGAAAGTGGCCTGCCGTGGGGCCTGAAGTCGCGTAACTGGGCGGCTTCCTACATCCGCGGTGGTGAACTGGATTTCGAAGGCATCACCTGTGATCAGGCGGGCAACCTGTACCTGGTCAGCGAGGCCCATGCGGCGGTGCTGCAACTGCCGCTGGAAGGCGAGCCGGACTGGTTGAAGATTGACCCGGCCATGGTTCGTCAGGCCCGGGCCAGTGGCATGCTGTTGAACTTCAACGCCTTGTTCGAGGGCCTGGCGATCAACCCGGCGGGCGACCGCCTGTGGCTGGCCGCCGAGCGCGAGCGCCGTGGCCTGGTGGCCATCGAGCGCCAGCAATCGGTATGGACCTGCGGACGCAGCTGCGTGCTGCTGAGCGAGGCTGGCGTCGAAATGCAGCCTGCGCAGATGCCCAATGCCCAGGCGCTGTCACGCGACTTCGCCGACCTGGCCTGGTTCGAGGGCAAGCTGTTCACGCTCGAACGCAACGCTTACCGAGTCTGCCGGCGGGATACCGACAGCGGCAAGGTCGAGCGCTGCTGGTCGTTTGCTGCCGATGCCCTGGTCGAGTCGCGCCGCTATCAACAGCCGTTCGGCCTGGCCGAGGCCCTGGTGATCGATGCCAAGGGAGCCTGGATCGGTTTGGACAACAACAACGGCGCCCGCGCCGATGGCGAGGCACGCCCGATCGTCTGGCGCTTCGACGCGCCGGAAGGCGGCTGGAGCGCCAAGCCATGAGCCAGGCACCGGGCAAGCGGGCTGGCAAGGTACTGATGATCGTCGCCTGGGCGGCGGCGCTGTTCCTTGCTACGCGCTTCTTCGGCCAATGGGAAGACAGCCAGCGCAACCCCAATGCCCTGGTGCAGTCGTCGCATGGCGAAGGCTTTGTCGAGGTGCGCCTGCTGGGCAACGGCCAGGGCCACTTTGTGATGGATGGCGCGATCAACGGGCAGACGGTGCATTTCATGCTCGACACCGGTGCCACCGACGTGGCCATCCCCGAGGCGTTGGGGCGTGAACTGGGCCTGGAGCGCGGCAGCCCGGTGCAGCTCAGTACCGCCAACGGCCGTACCGAAGGCTACCGCACGCGGCTGGCCAGCCTGCAGTTGGGGGATATCCGCCTGCAGGACGTGCGCGCCATCGTGGTGCCGGGCCTGGACGGGCAGACCGTATTGCTGGGCATGAGTGCCCTGAAACAACTTGAATTTACCCAGCGCGGCGGCACCATGCTGCTGCGCCAGAACCTGAAATGACGAGGCCCGCATGAGCGACTCACTGGAACTCAGCCTGGACGGCGTAGAACGCCGCTCGCTGGCTGACTTCACCGAACAGGCCTACCTCAACTATTCCATGTACGTGATCATGGACCGCGCCCTGCCGCACATCGGCGATGGCCTGAAGCCGGTGCAGCGACGCATCGTCTACGCCATGAGCGAGTTGGGGCTCGATGCCGATGCCAAGCACAAGAAATCGGCGCGTACCGTCGGTGACGTGCTCGGCAAGTTCCACCCCCATGGCGACTCGGCCTGCTACGAGGCCATGGTGCTGATGGCGCAGCCGTTCAGCTACCGCTACACCCTGGTCGACGGCCAGGGCAACTGGGGTGCGCCGGACGATCCGAAGTCGTTCGCCGCCATGCGATATACCGAAGCGCGCCTGTCGCGCTACGCCGAGGTACTGCTCAGCGAAGTTGGCCAAGGTACCGTGGACTGGGTGCCGAACTTCGACGGCACCCTGCAGGAGCCGGCCGTGCTGCCGGCGCGCCTGCCTAATATTCTGCTCAACGGCACCACCGGTATCGCCGTGGGCATGGCCACCGACGTGCCGCCGCACAACCTGCGGGAAGTCGCCACAGCCTGTGTACGCCTGCTCGACGAGCCCAAGGCCACCATCGAGCAACTGTGCGAGCACATCCAGGGGCCGGATTACCCGACCGAGGCCGAGATCGTCACGCCGCGGGCAGAAATCCTCAAGATGTACGAAAGTGGCCGTGGCTCCATCCGCATGCGCGCCGTGTACCGCGTCGAGGATGGCGACATTGTCGTCACCGCGCTGCCGCACCAGGTCTCCGGGGCCAAGGTGCTGGAGCAGATCGCCGCGCAGATGCAGGCCAAGAAGCTGCCGATGGTCGCCGACCTGCGTGACGAGTCGGACCACGAGAACCCGTGCCGCATCGTCATCATTCCGCGCTCCAACCGCGTGGACGCCGACGAACTGATGCAGCACCTGTTTGCCACCACCGACCTGGAGAGCAGCTATCGGGTCAACGTCAACATCATCGGCCTGGACGGCCGGCCACAGCTGAAGAACCTGCGAGCGCTGCTGCTGGAGTGGCTGGAATTCCGTACCGCTACCGTCCGTCGCCGCCTGCAACACCGCCTGGACAAGGTGGAGAAGCGCCTGCACCTGTTGGAAGGTTTGCTGACCGCGTTCCTCAACCTGGATGAAGTTATCCACATCATCCGTACCGAGGACCAGCCCAGGCAGGCCCTGATCGCCCGTTTCGACCTCACCGAGATCCAGGCCGACTACATCCTCGAGACCCGCCTGCGCCAGCTGGCGCGCCTGGAAGAGATGAAGATCCGCGGCGAGCAGGATGAACTGCTGAAAGAGCAGGCCAAACTGCTCGCCCTTCTGGGCAGTGATGCCAAGCTGCGCAAACTGGTACGCAGCGAGCTGATCAAGGATGCCGAAACCTATGGCGACGACCGCCGCTCGCCGATCGTAGAGCGCGCCGAAGCCAAGGCCCTGTCGGAAAACGAGCTGATGCCGACCGAGCCGGTCACCGTGGTGCTGTCGGAGAAGGGCTGGGTGCGCTGCGCCAAAGGCCACGACATCGATGCCACCGGCCTGTCGTACAAGGCCGGCGATGGCTTCAAGGCCGCCGCCGCCGGGCGTTCAAACCAGTTTGCGGTGCTCATCGACTCCACTGGCCGCAGCTACTCGCTGGCCGCCCATAGCCTGCCGTCGGCGCGTGGCCAGGGCGAACCGCTGACCGGCCGCCTGACGCCACCGCCGGGGGCCACCTTCGAGTGCGTGCTGTTGCCCGATGACGACGCGCTGTACGTGGTGGCTTCGGACGCCGGTTACGGCTTCGTGGTCAAGGGTGAAGACTTGCAGGCCAAGAACAAGGCCGGCAAGGGTTTGCTCAGCCTGCCCAACGGTGCCAAGGTCATGACGCCGCGCCCGGTGGCCAACCGCGAGCAGGACTGGTTGGCGGCAGTGACCAGCGAAGGCCGCCTGCTGGTGTTCAAGGTCAGCGACCTGCCTCAGCTGGGCAAAGGCAAGGGCAACAAGATCATCGGTGTGCCGGGCGACCGGGTGGCCAGCCGTGAAGAATTTGTGACCGATCTGGCCGTGATTGCCGAAGGCGCGACACTTGTATTGCAAGCCGGCAAGCGTACCCTATCTCTGAAAGCGGACGACCTGGAGCATTACAAGGGCGAGCGCGGACGGCGCGGCAGCAAGTTGCCGCGTGGGTTCCAGCGGGTCGATGGGTTGCAGGTGGAAGTGCCGGCGTAAGCAGTTGAAATGTCTGGAACGGCAATTTCAGCGTCGTTCCGGGCAGAAATGCTGGAGTCGGACGGTTATTTCGCGGATGATATGGCCCTTGCGGTGCCGGCGTGGCCGTGTGCCCGTTTGAATCTATATGTATCACTGCGGTTAGCCTGTTGGCGACCGCCTGGATGGGATGATGAAATTTCTGCGCCTTCCATTTGCGCTGTTGATGACTGGCCTGCTGGGCCTTGGCGGGTGCACCATGCATCAGCCGGTTGCCCTGTACCAGCTCGACAGTGGTGATCCTGGCCAGCCTTCGCAGAGTGCAGGCATGGCCGTGGTGCTCGGCCCGGTATCGGTGGCCGATTACCTGCAACGCGAGACGTTCCTGCAGCGTCAGGCCGACGGCAGCCTGACCTCGGCGACCGACGGTCGTTGGGCTGGCAGCCTTTCGTCGGATATCGACCAGCTGCTGGTGCGCCAGCTCGCCTGGCGCCTGGACAGCCAGCGCGTGGTGCTGGCGCCGGCGGTGGCCGGTTTCAACCCGGATGTACAAGTGCTGCTGTCGATCACTCGCCTGGACTCGGGCAAGGACCAGCCGGCTATCCTGGATGCCCAGTGGCGCTTGCTGGATCGCCGTGGCCATGTGCGTGACAACCGTATCGTTCACCTTGAGCAGCCGCACGCGGGCAGCGAGGCGTCGCAGGTGCAGGCCCAGGGCCAATTGCTGCAGAAGCTGGCCGAACAGCTGAGCACGGCAGTCAAGCCGCTGGCCAACCAGCCAGCAATTGCCGAAGAGGCACCTAAAAAGCCGGCTGCGCCGGTGCAGGTGAAGAAGACGCCAGAGAAATCCAAGATTCCGATGGCTGCTCCGATTCGTACCGATATGGAAGTCTACCGGTTCTGATCGAACTGCCAGATACGAAAAAGCCCGCATTGCTGCGGGCTTTTTCGTATCTGCTGTTTTTGTACTGCCTGTAGCGGCCTCTTCGCGGGTAAACCCGCTCCCACAGGTTCGGCGCAGGTCCTGTGGGAGCGGGTTTACCCGCGAAGAGGCCAGCCCGGTATCACGCCCGGCGTTCGTGCATCCGCGCCAGTTGTCGCTCCAGCATCGACGGGTAGGGCTCCATCAGCCGCTCCACGCAGCAGGCGCCTTCCGGGCTGGCAATCGGGCGAATGCGGGCGCGTTGGCGAATTAGCGTGTCATCGCTGATCTGGCGTTCCACCAGCAACAGGTTGCGGCTGTGCTGCGACAGCGCCAGGGCGTCCTGGGCCTTCTCGGCCATCAGCAGGTCGACCAGCTCCAGCCCCTGCAGGTCGTTGCCCAGGGCCAGGCCCAGTTGCAACTGCAAGGTAATGCCACTGTCCGCCACTTCGATCTGCAGGGCATGACCCAGGGCGCGCAGCAGCTCGCCGCAGCAGATGGCATTGGTCAGGTAATCCTCGCCACAGGCGCGGCTGTGGAACAGCACCAGGGTGCTGCCGTCGTTGAGCGTGTGGGTTTCACCGTCGTAGAGCGAGGCCGCGTGCTCCAGGCAGTCGCGGTAGCGCTCGGTCAGTTCGGTCAGGCGCGTGCGCGGCAGGCGGCGAAGCTGTTCCTGCGAACCCAGTTGCACGGCGAGCACGGCGCTGTACTGCGGTTCGTCGGATTCAACCACGGCGGCCTTGGGCGCGCTGTCGTCGTCCAGCAGGCCGGCAAAAGCTTCGTCGTCATCCTCGTCCGCCTGGGCGGCAAGCCTGGTACGCGGTGCGGCCTTGGCTGCCGGCGCGGCGTGGTGCAGGTCGTCGTACTGCTCGTCGTCCTCTTCCTCAGGCTCTGGCTCAGGTGGCGGCGGTGGGGCCAGGCGCGCATGCAGCTGGCGGGCGATGTCGCCGATCTCGTCCTGGCGGTCGGTGGCCGGGGTATAGGGTTGCGGGTCGCGCAGCCACACCCGCAGCTGCAGCAGCGGCAGGGTGATGAAGCGACCCTGGCGCAGGCTCAGGGTCAGCGCCAGTACCAGCAGGATGGCGGCAAGAATGCCCATGCTTTGCAGGCTGATCAGCATCGGCTGCTGGAACTGGCTCATGTCCAGGCTGATGCGCAGTTGCCCGGCGGTCACGTCCTGGAAGGTGATCTTGGTCTGGTACAGGCCTTCGGCCTCGCCCAGCAGGCTGTTGCGCGGGCGCTGGCCGGCTTCGGCGAGGATGCGGTTGTCCACGCTGTAGATCGCCGCATGGGCCACCAGCGGGTTCTTCACCAGGTTGCCGAGCAGCACGTTGAGGCTGAGGATGTCGTTGGCCACCAGCAACTCGGTCGCCGAGGTAGCGGTCTGGGTGGTCAGGCTCTGGCCCAGGGCATCAGCCTGCTCGTGCATGGCCTGCTTGAACTGCAGGCCCATCACGCAGGCGTAGATCACCAATGCCAGCGCCACCAGGAATATGTTGGTGCAGGCGATGCGCAGTGCCAGCGGCACGCGACGTTGACTCAGGGCACGATAGATCATCAGGAAGAAGTTGTCTGCTTTGACGGGCGTGGGCCGGTTCACTGAGCTCGGCTCTTAATGGCATGAAAGTGTGGGGCAGTATAGCGAGCCGGGTTTTGTCGGCAAAGTATCGTTGGCGCCCGACGGTCACGGAAAATCGGTAGAATGCGCATTTTTCATCGAAGTCGGAGCCAGGTTGTGCGCGAAATCGTCCTGATCAACATCACCGGTGAGGACCGTCCCGGTCTCACTGCGGCTATCACCGGCGTCCTGCTGCAGGGCGGTGTGAGCATCCTCGACATTGGCCTGGCAGTCATGCACGGCACCTTGTCGTTCGGCATTCTGGTCGATATCCCGGACAACGAAGTGGCTACCGCCCTGCTGCAAAGCGTGCAGGCCAAGGCCCACGAACTGAACCTGCAAGCCCGCTACACGCCGATTTCCGAGGCCGACTACCAGCACTGGGCCGATGGCCAGGGCGAGGCGCGCCACATCGTCACCCTGCTCAGCCGCAAGATCACCCCCGAGCAGCTGCAACGGGTGAGTGCAGTGATCAGCCAGTACGGGCTGACCATCGAGCGTATCGAGCGCCTGTCGGCCCGTGTGGCGCTGGATGCCGAGACCGACAAGGGCAAGGCGGCCATCGAGATCTCTGTGCGCGGTGTGCCGAGTGACTCCCAGGCCCTGCGTGCCGATTTCTTCGCCCTGGCTGAAGAGCTGAGCGTCGACATCGCCTTCCAGAAGGACGACCTGTTCCGCCGCAACCGCCGCCTGGCGGTGTTCGACATGGACTCGACGCTGATCGAAGCCGAAGTCATCGACGAGCTGGCCAAGGCCGCTGGCGTGGGTGAGCAGGTGGCCGCGATCACCGAGCGCGCCATGCGCGGTGAGCTGGACTTTCGCGCCAGCTTCAAGGAGCGCATGGCGCTGCTCAAGGGCCTGGATGTAGGTGTACTGGACGAGATCGGTGCGTCGCTGCGCCTGACCGAGGGTGCCGAGAACCTGTTCGCCGAGCTCAAGCGCCTGGGTTACAAGACGGCGATCCTGTCCGGTGGGTTTACCTACTTTGCCCGTCAGGTGCAGGCGCGCCTGGGTATCGACTATGTGTTCGCCAACGAGCTGGAAGTGGTCGACGGCAAGGTCACCGGTGTGGCTGTGGAGCCGATCGTCGATGCCCAGCGCAAGGCCGAGCTGCTGCAGAAGCTGGCCAGCGAGGAAGGTTTGCAGCTGGAGCAGACCATTGCCGTGGGTGACGGTGCCAACGACCTGCCGATGTTGTCGCTGGCCGGCCTGGGTGTGGCGTTCCGCGCCAAGCCGCTGGTACGCCAGTCGGCCAAGCAGGCGATTTCCACCCTGGGGCTGGATGGGGTGCTTTACCTGCTGGGGCTGCGAGACCGCGACGCGCGCGGCTGATCCGGGAATCTGGGGCTGCTTTGCAGCCCTTCGCGGGCATGCCCGCTCCCACAGGGTAAGCGCGACCTTCTCTGTGGGAGCGGGCGTGCCCGCGAAGGGCCGCAAAGCGGCCCCAGGTTCTATCAGGCACTCAAGCCTGCGCAGGCACCGCCAACTGCTGCCCCATGCGCACAGCAGAGCCGGCACCCAGCGTTTCGGCCCACTTCACCTGCTCCGGCCCGAACAGCACGATAGCAGTCGACCCCAGCTTGAAGCGGCCCAGTTCGGCACCTTTCTCCAGGTGGATTGGTGCGCGGCTGGCTTCGTCGTAGCGGAAGGTCTTCAGTTCACGCTTGGGTGGCGTCACCAGCCCGGCCCACACGGTTTCGATCGAAGCGACGATCATTGCGCCAACCAGCACCACGGCCATCGGCCCGCGCTCGGTATCGAACAGGCAGACCACGCGCTCGTTGCGGGCGAACAGCTCGGGGACGTTCTCTGCGGTGGTCTGGTTGACCGAGAACAGGCGGCCCGGAACGTAGACCATTTCACGCAGGGTACCGGCCAGCGGCATGTGCACGCGGTGGTAGTCCTTGGGCGACAGGTAGATGGTGGCGAACTCGCCGCCCATGAATGGCGCGGCCATGGCCGGGTCACCGCCCAGCAGCTCCTGCGCGCTGAAACCGTGGCCCTTGGCCTGGAAGATGCGGCCGTGCTCGATCGGGCCAAGCTGGCTGACGGCACCGTCGGCCGGGCACAGGATGGCGCCGGGGGTCTCGTCCAGCGGGCGGGCACCCGGCTTCAGGGCTCGGGTGAAGAATGCATTGAAGTGCTCGTAGGCGCTCAGGTCCTCGACCAGCGCTTCGCTCATGTTGACCTGGTAACGCTTGGCGAACCAGGCGGTGAAGGCATTCTTGAACCAGCGCACGCGGCACTCGGCGATGCAACCGGCCAGCCGCGACAGCAGGTGGTGCGGCAGCAGGTACTGGCTGATGATGAACAAACGGGATTTCATGCAGGTTCCTTAAACTTCTACAGGCGTGTCCGGGTGGTTGCCCCATTCGCTCCACGAGCCGGCGTAGGCCTTGACGCGCGGGTAGCCAAGGGCCTTGGCCACCAGGTAGGTGAAACCGGAGCGGCGGTGGGTCTGGCAGTGGGTGATCACTTCCTTGTCGGGGGTGATACCCAGCTTCTGCAGGACGTCGGCGATGTCCTGGCGGATGCGCAGGTGGTCGTTGAGGTCCATGCCGGCGGTCCACTCGAAGTTGATCGCGCCGGGGATGTGGCCGCCCTTGGCTGCCAGTACTTTTTCTCCGCTGAATTCCTGCGGGCCACGGGCGTCCCAGATGACCAGGTCGTCGGCGCCCAGGCGGCTTTGCAGGTACTCGCGGGTGGCGGTAGGGGCGCTGTCGATGCGCAGGTGCACCGGCGTATTGCCATTGGCTGGCACTTCGGTGGAGAGCTTGTCGGCCGGCCAGGCCTGGATGCCGCCATTGAGGTAGTGGTAGCGCTGGTGGCCGATCACGTCGAGCAGCCAGATGAAGCGCCCGGCCCAGCCGCCGCCTTCATCGTCATACACTACATACACGGCATCGTCGCGGTGGCCGAGTTCGCTGAACAGTTTTTCCAGCTCGCCAAGGGCCGGCAGCAGGCCGGGCGCGGGTGGCTGGCCAAGCTGGGTACGCTTGCCTTCGACGAAGCGTGCCCCGGGGATATGCCCGCTGACATAGCGGTTGGCGCTGCTCAGGTCGACCAGGATCAGCTGTGGCGAATCCAGGCGTTGCAGCAGGTCCGCGGCTTCGATCACCAGGGGCAGGCCGGAAAAGTCAGTCATCCACGGTCTCCAATGTGGAAAGAGGGGCGATTGTAGCGCAAGGCTCAGGCCTTGCGGTTGGCAAACACCGACAGCGCCCGTTCGGTGCACTGCGCGGTCTTGCCGAAGGCTTGCACGCTGACATCGGCCAGCGGCCGGCCGCCTTGGTCAGCCACCATCAGCATCAGCACCTGCCCGTTCACCGCCAGCGAGCGCAGCAGTACGTGCTCGCTGTGGAACAAGGCACGCAGCGGGGCCGGCAGCAGGGCCGAGAACTGGCTGTGGTTTTCCGGGGTGATGCGCAATTGCCCGGCCTGGCCCAGCAGCTTCTGCAGCAGTTTGTTCTGCGTCACCGGCAGCACCAGCGCGCCGGCTTCCTTGGGCAGGCCGGCCATCTGCTGCACGCGCAGCTGGTCGTTGGCCTTGTCCAGGCTCAGCAGCAGGATGCGCTGCATGCCAGAGGCCAGCAGGGCTTCGATAACCTGCGTGGCCAGGTGCACGCTGTTGGTGAACGGGCTGGGCTGGGCCAGAAGGTCCTGGCACAGCTTGCGCCAGCGCGCCAGTTCGTCGCTGGTGGGCGGTGGCGGCGCCAGCATGTCCGGGTGCGGGCGACGCTGATGCCAGGGCCAGATCAGCGCTTCGGCCGGATGGAACAGGGCATGCTGGGCATGGCGGCGGGCGCTGGCGGCAGCTTGCTGGTGCACCTGTTGCTGCACGTCTTCCAGCGAGGTCTGCAGGTACAGTGCGGTCAGCAACTGCCAGCGCAGCAGGTGGGGGTTGTCCCAGCCCACCTGTGCCGCCAGGGCCAGGTTGTTGGCCAGCAGCACGGTGTTGGCCGGCTGGTTGAACCAGCGACGCAGACCAGGTTCGGCGTCCAGGCGGTGTTGCTGGCTGAGCAGGTCCTGGTCGCGGGCGATATTCAGCACCTGCGCCAGTTGTTCGCGTTCTTCCAGCAACAGGCGGTAACCCTGGGTCACCCATTGTGGCAGGCGCCAGTACTCTGCCATGGTCTGGCACAGTTCCAGGATGCGCACGCCAAACAGTTCTTCCTCGACATGGGCGGCGTCTTCGCCCTTGTGGATAACCCGCAGCTCCCAGGTATCGAGCAGCTTGGGGTAGGCCAGCGCCAGCGGCCAGAGCGGTGACAGGAACAGCAGGCTGCCCCAGTGGATCTCCTGCCACAGCCGTGCCAGGCGGCTGGCGAACAGGCCGCTGGCTTGCTGCGAGGCGTGCTGGCTGATCAGCTGGAACTGGCACAGTACCGGCGGGATCTCTTCGACGGGCACCGCTGGCAGGCGTTTGAGCAGCTGTTCGCTGCGCTCCAGGCCCAGGCGGTTGAGGGCGACTTCCAGGCTTTCGGCAGGCTCGGCCAGGCTGGCATTGGTGGGGTGATTGGCTTCGCGCATCACCGACAGCACCAGCGCCGGGCTATCCTGCATCAGTTCGGCGATATCGCGAAGCGAGCGGCGGCTATCGTGGATGGCGGCCATGACCCGGTCGTAGCTGTGCTTCGGCACGGGGATGCGAACGCTCTCGAGCAGCTTTACCCAGGCCTCTAGCGTACGTGGAGCCTGAGCGGGCACCTTGGTTTCAATTGGCATTTTGACATCAGTCCGAACTGGCTTTTCGCAATGAGTGGCTATAGTCTGGCGCAGTTCTGCCGATAAGTAGAAGAAGAGTTTTAAAGCTCCCGCCTCTTCCCCTGACCACGACAGCAAGTGCTTTGAACCTATGGCTAAAATTATCGGCATCATCGTCGTATTCGCGAGCGTGCTCGGCGGATACGTGCTCTCCCACGGCAAGATCGCAGCGCTGATCCAGCCGTTCGAAGTACTGATCATTGGCGGTGCGGCCTTTGGTGCATTCCTGCAGGCCAACCCTGGCCACATGACCATGCACGTCATCAAGAAGTCGATGAAGATGTTCGGCTCGCGCTTCACTCACGCGTTCTACCTGGAAGTGCTGGGCCTGGTGTACGAGATCCTCAACAAAAGCCGTCGTGAAGGCATGATGGCCATCGAGGCCGACATCGAGGATGCCGCCGCCAGCCCGATCTTCGCCAAGTACCCGACGGTGCTGGCCGATGAGCGCATGACCGCGTTCGTCTGCGACTACCTGCGCATCATGTCCACCGGCAACATGGCCCCGCACGAGCTCGAGGGCCTGTTCGACATGGAACTGCTGAGCATGAAGGAAGAGCTGGAGCATCCCTCCCATGCTGTGACCGGCATCGCCGACGGCATGCCCGGCTTCGGTATCGTTGCGGCGGTACTGGGTATCGTGGTGACCATGGCCTCGCTCGGCGATGGTGACCAGGCTTCCATCGGCCTCCATGTGGGTGCGGCACTGGTGGGTACCTTCTTCGGTATTCTGGCGGCCTACGGCTTCTTCGGCCCGTTGGCCAAGTGCCTGGAGCACGATGCCAAGGAAGAGCTGAACCTCTACGAATCGATCAAGGCGTCGCTGGTGGCCTCGGCCTCGGGCATGCCGCCTTCGCTGGCGGTCGAGTTCGGGCGCAAGGTGCTGTACCCCAAGCACCGTCCAAGCTTCGCCGAGCTGGAACAAGCGGTTCGCGGTCGCTGAGTCATGGAGAACAATCAGCCCATCATCGTCAAGCGCGTAAAGCGCTTTGGCGGCGGCCACCACGGCGGCGCCTGGAAAATCGCCTTCGCCGACTTCGCCACGGCGATGATGGCGTTCTTCCTGGTGCTGTGGCTTTTGTCCACGGCCACGCCGGAGCAGAAGATCGCCATTGCCGGCTATTTCAAAGACCCGATAGGCTTTTCGGAAAGCGGCACGCCCTACGTCATCGACCTGGGCGGCTCGCCCCAGCTGGCGCCGGAAAAGACCATCAACCCCGAAGCCAAGTCCGAGCCGACGCCTGATACCAGCATCCAGCTGGACAAGGACCAGGTGGAGACAATGGCCGAGCAGGTCGAGCGCGAGCGCCTGGAGTTGCTACTGCAGGAACTGCAGAACAAGGTGGAAGAGAACCCGCAGCTGCAGAAGTTCAAGGACCAGATCCTGTTCGAGATCACCCAGGACGGCCTGCGCATCCAGATCATGGATGCCGAGAACCGGCCGATGTTCGACATTGGCAGTGCGCGCCTGCAGCCGTACTTCGAGGACATCCTGCTGGCCATGGCCGACACCATCAAGGCCGTGCCGAACAAGATCAGCATCAGTGGCCACACCGACGCCAAGCCGTATGCCGGCAGTGGCGAGTTCGGCAATTGGGAGCTGTCGGCCAACCGCGCCAACGCCGCGCGCCGTGCGCTGGTGGCCGGTGGCTACCCGGACGGCCAAGTGGCACGGGTGGTGGGTTATGCCTCGTCGTCGCTGTTCGACCGCAAGAACCCGTTCAACCCGGTCAACCGGCGCATCGATATCATCGTGCTGACCAAGAAGGCCCAGCGCAACATCGAGGGTGAGCAGGGTACGCCGGAGGCACCGCCTGCCGAGCCTGCACCTCCGGCCGCTGCGGCACCGGATGCGCCAGCGGGGACCGAGCAGGCACCCATGCAGCCGCGTGAACTGCGCCAGAAGCTGAACATCTTCGAAGAGGGGGCGTTGAAGATGTATGAGACCAAGGAACAGTAAACCCTACAGGATCGCGCTGTAGCTGAAGCAAGCGCGGAACCTGTGGGAGCGGGCTTGCCCGCGAACACGGGCGAAGCCCGTGCCAACCACCGTGCTGCCTGCTTCGCGGGCACGCCCGCTCCCACAGGATTGGCGTGGCCCTTGAGCCTTGTGCAGTACCTGCGGGAGCGGGCAGGTCAGTAAGCGTCTTCTGGCAAGCTGGCGATGATCGAGCGGTAGCTGTTCATCCGTTGCGGCTTGATGCGCCCCTCGTCCAGCGCCTTGAGCAGTGCACAGCCCGGTTCGCGATCATGCTTGCAGTCGCGGAAGCGGCAGGTGCCGAACAGGTCGCGGAACTCGATGAAGCCATCCTCCACATCACTGCGGCTGACGTGACCCAGGCCGAACTCGCGGATGCCCGGCGAGTCGATCAGGTCGCCACCATTGGGGAAGTGGTACAGCCGCGCGGTGGTGGTGGTGTGGGTACCCTGGCCAGACCATTCCGAAAGGTCGCCGACACGGGTGCCGGCGTCCGGCAGCAGGCTGTTGACCAGCGACGACTTGCCCACCCCCGACTGGCCGACGAACACGCTGATGTGGCCGTCGAGCATCTGCTGCAGGCGTTGCATGCCGTCTCCGTGGTGCGCCGAAACCTCCAGCAGCGGGTAGCCCAGCTCGCGATAGACCTCCAGCAGCGCATGCAGGCCCGGGCCGTTCTCGTCGTTGATCAGGTCGGCCTTGTTCAGCAGCAACAGGGGGCGAATGCCAGCGTGCTCTGCGGCCACCAGGTAACGGTCGATCAGGTTGGGGTGCGGTTCGGGCGCGGGGGCGAA
The DNA here is from genome assembly GCF_002113165.1 of Pseudomonas sp. B19(2017). Lineage (NCBI taxonomy): Bacteria > Pseudomonadati > Pseudomonadota > Gammaproteobacteria > Pseudomonadales > Pseudomonadaceae > Pseudomonas > Pseudomonas sp. B19(2017). The sequence goes on along the minus strand of NZ_NEJR01000028.1, from coordinate 15,586 downwards.
GACGATCACGATCAGGTCGACGTTGGCTGCCACCGGCTTCAGCTGGCCGTGGTTGTTCGGCCGGCACAGCTCGGTGCTGCGCGGCATCTGCGCGACGATCACGCCAATGCCCTGGTTGCCCGCCCGCCAGACCACGCGGTCGCCGGTAACCAGCGCCGGCAGGTTGGCGCGCAAGTGGCAGCGGAATACCTGGCCCGCGGCCTCGCCGTCCTGGGCTTCCACTTCTACCTGCACACCGAAGTGCGCAATCACCAGGCCCAGCTGCTCCGGCCCCAGGTCGCCACCCTCCAGTTCCTGCAGTACGTGCTGTTCGCGTTTGGCCGCACGCGCGGCGCGCTCGTTCTGGATTTTTTCGATGCGCCAGTTCTGGCGGCGATTGAGCTGGCGTTTGGCCATGAAGGTTCCGTGCAAGGGGCGGGTTGAAAACGGCAGGCAGTTTAGCACGCCAGGCGCCGGACCATTTCGCCTACCTGCGTGCCGTGAATGGGCGCGCCTTGGCCACTACGCTACTATGACGGCCTATACGAGGAGCCCCCGCATGCAAAACCCACAGAACCTGATCTGGATCGACCTGGAAATGACTGGCCTGGATCCGGACAGCGACGTCATCATCGAGATGGCCACCATCGTCACCGACAGCGAGCTGAACACCCTGGCCGAAGGGCCGGTGATCGCCATCCATCACAGTGACGAAGTGCTGGCGCGCATGGACGAGTGGAACACCCGCACCCATGGTGCCTCTGGCCTGACCCAGCGCGTACGCGAGAGCAAGGTCGACATGGCCGAAGCCGAGGCGCAGACCATTGCGTTTCTCGAGCAATGGGTGCCGAAAGGCAAATCGCCGATCTGCGGCAACAGCATCTGCCAGGACCGCCGCTTCCTCTACCGCCACATGCGCAACCTGGAAAACTACTTCCACTACCGCAACCTGGATGTCTCGACCCTGAAGGAGCTGGCCGCACGCTGGGCGCCTGACGTGCGTGACAGCTTCAAGAAGGGCAACACCCACCTGGCACTGGACGACATCCGCGAATCGATCGCCGAACTGCGCCACTATCGCGAGCACTTCATCAAGGTGTGAGCCGAAAGGGCGCAGATATTGTATCTGCGCCCCCTTTTGGTGCCATGGGCAACTGGTTAGACTGCGCGCCTTTCTCGCACGCCCGAACGGACCCAGCACCATGTTGTTGATGCTCTACCTCATTGCCATCACCGCCGAAGCCATGACCGGTGCGTTATCTGCCGGCCGCCGTGGCATGGACTGGTTCGGCGTGGTGCTGATTGCTTGCGTCACCGCCCTGGGTGGCGGCTCGGTGCGCGATGTGCTGCTCGGACATTACCCTCTGACCTGGGTGAAGCACCCGGAGTACCTGGTGCTGACCAGCTGTGCGGCACTGCTGACCATCTTCATCGCGCCGATGATGCGCCGCTTGCGCTCGCTGTTCCTGGTGCTCGATGCCCTGGGGCTGGTGGCCTTTACCCTGATTGGCTGCATGACTGCACTGGAGATGGGGCAGGGCATGCTGGTAGCCTCGATCAGCGGGGTGATCACCGGGGTATTTGGCGGGATCTTGCGGGACATCTTTTGTAACGATATTCCCTTGGTGTTCCGCCGCGAGCTGTACGCCAGTGTGTCGTTTGCGGCGGCGTGGTTCTACTTGGGCTGTGTGTACTTCAAGGTGCCGGCAGAGCAGGCGATGTTACTGACCTTGTTTGGCGGGTTCCTGCTGCGGTTACTGGCGATTCGGTTCCATTGGGAAATGCCCAAGTTCCACTACAACGACCAGCAGTGACGCCGTCGCGGGCGCAACCTGGCCCCCTGTGGGAGCGGGCGTGCCCGCGAACACCGGCAGAGCCGGTGCCATCCACCGCGTTGCCTGATTCGCGGGCACGCCCGCTCCCACAAGGGTGGCGCAAGCTCTTGGGCCGGGGCGCTATTGAACGCCGTGCTGCACCAGCGCCCACTCCACATGCTCCCTCACCAGTTCCGAGGCATCTTCGCGCCGCGCCTTCAACGCTTCGATCACCGGGATTGTCGATGGCGCATTGCCAAGTCCCACTGCCAGGTTGCGCAACCAGCGCTCATAGCCGGCCCGGCGCAACGGTCCACCTTCGGTCTTGCGCAAGAAGGTCCTTTCATCCCACAGGAACATCTCCGCCAGCTCGGCATTCTCCAGCCCGTGCCGTGGCTGGAAGTCCTGTTCCTGGCTGTGCCTGGCAAAGCGGTTCCAGGGGCAGACGATCTGGCAGTCATCGCAACCGAACACCCGGTTGCCCATCTTCGCGCGCAACTCGACGGGAATCGGCCCGCGCAGTTCGATAGTCAGGTACGAGATGCAGCGCCGTGCATCCAGCACATAGGGCCCGACGAAGGCCTGGGTCGGGCAGATGTCCAGGCAGGCCTGGCAACGCCCGCAATGTTCGCTGGTGGTGGCGTCGTCCACCGGCAATGGCAGGTCGACGAACAGCTCGGCGAGGAAGAAATAGCTGCCCGCCTTGCGGTTGAGCAGCAGGGTGTTCTTGCCGATCCAGCCCAGCCCGGCCTGCTCGGCCAGGGCCTTTTCCAGCACTGGAGCACTGTCGACAAAGGCGCGGTAGCCGAACGGGCCGATGGCTTCCTGAATGCGATCGGCCAGGAACTGCACGCGCTTGCGCACCAGTTTGTGGTAGTCGCGGCCCAGGGCGTAGCGCGACACGTAGGCCTTTTCCGGCTGTGCCAGGCGCTGCGCCATTTGCGTGTCGCCGGGCAGGTAGTCCATGCGCAGCGATACCACGCGCACTGTGCCGGGGATCAGTTGCTCCGGGTGCGCGCGTTTGCTGCCGTGGGCGCCCAGGTAATCCATCTCGCCCTGATAGCCGGCGTCGAGCCAGCGCTGCAAGTGGTGTTCGTGTTCGCCAAGGTCGACCCCGGCGATGCCGACATGGGCAAAACCGAGTTCCTGGCCCCAAATCTTGATCGATTGGGCCAGTTGGGCGAGGTCAGGAGTTGAGGCGGACATGGATGGGCAAGGCAATACGGGCTCAGGTGGGTATAATTCTGCCAGACATTGGAGCCTTTGACCCCATGCCGCAGACCAAACACCCCAGCCACACCCCTCAATTACTCAGCAGCGTGACTGTTGCGCACCTGCCGGCACGTCATGCGCATGCCCATAAAGGCGACTTCGGCCATGTACTGGTAGTCGGTGGCGACCTCGGCACCGGTGGCGCCGTGCTGCTCAGTGCCGAAGCCGCCCTGCGCTGTGGCGCGGGGCTGGTCAGTGTGGCGACCCGGCCCGAACACGTGACCGCCAGCCTGGCGCGCCTTCCCGAGGTCATGTGCCTGGGCGCCAGTTCGGCCAACCAGCTGATGGGCGTGCTGGAGCGCGCTTCGGTGCTGGTGGTCGGCCCCGGCCTGGGCCAGGCAGCCTGGGGCCGCAGCCTGCTGTCGGCGGTGGCCAATGCCGAGCGCCCGCAGGTATGGGACGCCGATGCCCTGAACCTGCTGGCGCGTACCCCGCTGGCCCTGCCCAGTGGCAGCATCCTTACCCCGCACCCGGGGGAGGCGGCGCGGTTGCTGGGCATTTCCACCGAGGCGGTGCAGGCGGACCGCCCGGGCGCTGCACGCAAGCTGGCGCGCCGTTACAACAGCGTCTGCGTACTGAAGGGGGCCGGCACGCTGGTAGCCGACCCGGCCGGGCAGCTGCTGCTGTGCGAACGTGGTCACCCGGCCATGGCAGGTGCTGGCCTGGGTGATGTGCTGACCGGCGTGCTGGCGGCGCTGCTGGCCCAAGGCCTAGATGCCTGGCATGCCGCAGGCCTGGGGGTATGGCTGCACGCCTGTGCGGGCGAGCGTCTGGGTGTAAAGGGTAGAGGCCTGGCTGCCAGCGATCTGGCGCCGGTCATTCGTGAGTTGTTGGAGGAGCATTCTGCGTGTCTGGCATAAACCTGTTTCTGGCCGATGAAGCGGCCACGGTCAAATTCGGCGCACAACTGGCCGAGGTGACCGGCGGTCACGGCGTGATTTTTCTGGAAGGTGACCTGGGCGCGGGTAAAACCACGCTGTCGCGTGGCCTGATTCGTGGCCTGGGCCATACTGGTGCAGTGAAAAGCCCGACCTTCACGGTGGTCGAGCCTTACGAAATCGGTGAGGTGCGGGCGTTCCATTTCGACCTGTATCGCCTGGTCGATCCGGAAGAGCTGGAGTTCATGGGCATTCGTGACTATTTCGAGGGCGACCCGCTGTGCCTGTTCGAGTGGCCACAAAAGGGTGCGGGCGTTTTGCCAAAGCCCGACCTGACCATTACCATAAGCCCCCAAGCGGGCGGACGCTCGCTGATCCTTTCGCCGCAGGGGGCTCGCGGCGAGGCCTGGTGCGTGGCACTGGCCGAACACTATAAACAGTAAGTGGGGTAGGTATGCGCATACGCGCACTGGTCGCCATCGTTGGGCTGCTGCTGACAACGGTGACCGTTGACGCTCTGGCCGTCACTCAAGTCAAGAGCATGCGCCTGTGGCGCGCGCCCGACAACACGCGGCTGGTCTTCGACCTTTCTGGCCCCGTGCAGCACAGCGTCTTCACCCTGAGCGCGCCTGATCGCCTGGTTATCGACATCAATGGCGCGACCTTGGCCGCGCCGCTGAACGTGGCTACCTCCAATACGCCGATCAGCAGCGTGCGTTCGGCCCAGCGTACCCCGACCGACCTGCGCGTGGTGGTCGACCTGAAAAAGTCGGTCACCCCGAAAAGCTTTACCCTGGCGCCCAATGCCCAGTATGGCAATCGCCTGGTGGTCGACCTGTACGACCAGGAGGCTGACGCCATCGCCGCCAGCGCGCCGACTCCGGCCCCTGCCCCGGTGCCAACGCCTGCAACCACGCCGGCAGTGCCGGTGACACCGGCCCAGCCTGCCATCAAGCTGCCACCGGTGCCCAGCGGCAAGCGTGACATCGTGGTTGCCATCGATGCCGGCCACGGCGGTGAAGACCCGGGTGCGTCCGGCTCGCGTGGCCAGCATGAAAAAGACATCGTGCTGCAGATCGCCAAGGAACTGCAGCGTCAGATCAACAGCGAAAAAGGCTTCCGGGCCGAGTTGACCCGTACCGGCGACTACTTCATCCCGCTGCGCAAACGCACGGAAATCGCCCGCAAGAAGGGCGCCGACCTGTTCATCTCGATCCACGCCGATGCCGCGCCATCGCGCGCCGCCTTTGGCGCCTCGGTGTTCGCCCTGTCCGACCGCGGCGCCACCTCCGAGACAGCGCGCTGGCTGGCCGACACGGAAAACCGTTCCGACCTGATCGGTGGTGCCGGTAACGTCAGCCTCGACGACAAGGACCGCATGCTGGCCGGCGTGCTCCTCGACCTGTCGATGACCGCCACGCTCAGCTCCAGCCTCAATGTCGGGCAGAAGGTGCTGGGCAACATGGGCCGCATTACCTCGTTGCACAAGCAGCGGGTAGAACAGGCCGGCTTCATGGTGCTGAAGTCGCCTGATATCCCGTCGATCCTTGTTGAAACCGGATTCATCTCGAACAACAACGAAGCCGCCAAGCTGGCCACTGCCAGCCATCAGCAGGCCCTGGCCCGTTCGATCCACACCGGTGTGCGCCAGTACTTCCAGCAGAACCCGCCGCCTGGCACCTACATCGCCTGGCTACGCGACACCGGCAAGATCGCCGCTGGCCCGCGTGAACACACGGTGCGCCCTGGCGAAACCCTGGCGATGCTCGCCGTGCGCTACCAGGTCAGCGCGGCCAGCCTGCGCAGCACCAACAACCTCAAGTCCGATGAGCTCAAGGTTGGCCAGCGCCTCGATATCCCTGCTACCACATTGGCTTCGCAATGAGTGGTGGTTCGCGCATCCAGCTGCTCAGCCCGCGGCTGGCCAACCAGATTGCCGCCGGCGAGGTTGTCGAGCGGCCGGCCTCTGTCGCCAAGGAGCTGCTGGAGAACAGCCTGGACTCCGGCGCCCGGCGTATCGACGTGGAAGTGGAACAGGGCGGAGTCAAGCTGCTGCGAGTGCGTGACGATGGCAGCGGCATTTCCGCCGACGACCTGCCGCTGGCGCTGGCCCGTCACGCCACCAGCAAGATCCGCGAGCTGGAAGACCTCGAAGGGGTATTGAGCCTGGGCTTCCGTGGTGAGGCCCTGGCCTCGATCAGCTCGGTGGCGCGGCTGACCCTGACCTCGCGTACCGCTAGCGCAACCGAGGCCTGGCAGGTGGAAACCGAAGGCCGCGACATGACCCCACGGGTACAGCCGGCGGCGCACCCGGTGGGTACTTCGGTGGAAGTGCGCGACCTGTTCTTCAACACCCCGGCCCGACGCAAGTTCCTCAAGGCCGAGAAAACCGAATTCGATCACCTGCAGGAAGTGATCCGGCGTCTGGCGCTGGCGCGCTTCGATGTCGGCTTCCACCTGCGCCACAACGGCAAGAGCATCCTCAGCCTGCACGAGGCCCACGATGAAACTGCCCGTGCGCGGCGAGTGGGCGCCATCTGTGGCCCGGGCTTCATGGAGCAGGCGCTGCCGATCGACGTTGAGCGCAACGGCCTGCGCCTGTGGGGCTGGGTCGGCCTGCCCACCTTCTCTCGCAGCCAGGCAGACCTGCAGTATTTCTTCGTCAACGGCCGTGCGGTGCGCGACAAGCTGGTCGCCCACGCCGTGCGCCAGGCCTACCGCGACGTGTTGTTCAATGGCCGGCACCCGACCTTCGTGCTGTTCCTGGAACTGGAGCCCAACGGCGTCGACGTCAACGTGCACCCGACCAAGCACGAAGTGCGTTTCCGCGAGGGGCGCTCGGTGCACGACTTCCTCTATGGCACCCTGCATCGCGCCCTGGCCGATGTGCGCCCGGAAGACCAGTTGGCGGCGCCAGCTGCCGTGCCCGAAGTGGTTCGCGCCACGGGCCAGCAGGCTGGTGAGTTCGGCCCCCAGGGCGAAATGCGCCTGGCCTCGCCGGTGCTCGAGCAGCCGCGTGCCCCGCAGCAGTCGTTTTCCGGTGGGGGCAGTGGTGCGGGTTACCAGTATCAGTACACCCCGCGCCCCTCTCAGCCGCTGCCGGCCGCCGAGGCACAGGCGGTGTATCGCGAGTTTTACAAGCCGCTGGAAGAAGGCGCGGCGCCGACCACGGCGCTGCCTGAAAGCCAGGGTGACATTCCCCCGCTGGGCTACGCGCTGGCGCAGCTCAAGGGCATCTACATCCTGGCTGAAAACGCCGTCGGCCTGGTGCTGGTAGACATGCATGCCGCACACGAGCGCATCATGTACGAGCGCCTGAAAGTGGCCATGGCCAGCGAAGGCCTCAGCGGGCAGCCGCTGCTGGTGCCGGAGACCCTGGCCTTGAGCCAGCGTGAGGCAGACTGCGCCGAGGAGCACGCGCAGTGGTTCCAGCGGCTGGGTTTCGAACTGCAGCGCCTGGGCCCCGAGACCTTGGCCATCCGCCAGATCCCGGCTTTGCTCAAGCAGGCCGAGGCCAACCGGCTGGTGCAGGATGTACTCGCCGACCTGATGGAATACGGCACCAGCGACCGTATCCAGGCGCATCTCAACGAGCTGCTCGGCACCATGGCCTGCCACGGCGCGGTGCGCGCCAACCGGCGCCTGGCGATCCCCGAGATGAACGCCCTGCTGCGTGACATGGAGAACACCGAGCGCAGCGGCCAGTGCAACCATGGTCGCCCTACCTGGACCCAGATGGGCCTGGACGACCTGGACAAACTCTTCCTGCGCGGTCGATGAAATGAGCGGCAAGCCCCCTGCAATATTCCTGATGGGCCCTACAGCGGCCGGCAAGACCGATCTGGCCATCGAACTGACCAAAGTACTGCCGTGCGAGCTGATCAGCGTCGATTCGGCGCTGGTCTACCGCGGTATGGACATCGGTTCGGCCAAGCCGTCGAAAGAAATCCTCGCCGCCCACCCGCACCGGTTGATCGACATTCGCGACCCGGCCGAAAGCTATTCGGCTGCGCAGTTCCGTGCCGATGCCCTGGAGGCCATGGCCGAGATCACCGCACGCGGCAAGATCCCGCTACTGGTGGGCGGCACCATGCTCTATTACAAGGCATTGACCGATGGCCTGGCAGACATGCCGGCGGCCGATGCCGCAGTGCGTGCCGAGCTTGAGGCCCAGGCCGAAGCCCTGGGCCTGGCCGAGTTGCATCGCCAGTTGGCCGAGGTCGACCCCGAGTCGGCGGCGCGTATCCACCCCAACGACCCACAGCGGCTGATCCGGGCGCTGGAGGTGTATCGGGTGAGTGGCGAGAGCATGACCGCACATCGTCAACGTCAATTCGCGGAAAGTCGCGGCGCAGACGCAGGCGCCGGCGGGCATTTGCCCTATACTGTCGCGAGTTTGGCGATTGCTCCTACAGATCGTCACATTTTGCATGATCGAATTGCGTTACGATTTTCACAGATGCTGGAACAGGGCTTCGTCGACGAGGTCCGATCGCTGCGAGCCAGAAGTGACTTGCACGCCGGGCTGCCGTCTATACGGGCAGTGGGGTATCGGCAGGTCTGGGACTACCTCGACGGCAAGCTGACTGAGAATGAGATGCGTGAGCGCGGTATCATTGCCACCAGGCAGCTGGCCAAGCGGCAGTTCACCTGGTTGCGTGGCTGGCCTGAAGTGCACTGGCTTGACAGCCTGGCCTGCGACAATCTGTCCCGCACCTTGAAATACCTTGGGGCCATCTCCATATTGAGCTGAGTCCCTGCTGATTGCCGTCTATTCTTGCGAAGGGGCGGCCTAATTTATCGATTTTCTTGATTTTCTATTATTTATCCTTACAGGAGTGCGGCATATGTCAAAAGGGCATTCGCTACAAGACCCTTACTTGAACACCTTGAGAAAAGAAAAGGTTCCGGTATCCATCTATCTGGTCAACGGCATCAAACTGCAGGGTTCGATCGAGTCCTTCGACCAGTTCGTGGTACTGCTGAAAAACACCGTCAGCCAGATGGTCTACAAACACGCCATCTCGACCGTGGTACCTGCCCGTCCGGTTCGCCTGCCAAGCCCGTCCGATTCCGAGCACGGCGACAGCGAGCCAGGCAACGCCTGATAGGAGCCTGCATTGTTCTTTGAGCGCCACGGTGGTGGTGAGCGGGCGTTGCTCGTTCACTTGGAAGGTCAGAACCCTGAGGCGCGCGAAGACCCGCAGGAGTTTCAGGAGCTGGCATTGTCGGCCGGTGCCGACATCGTCTCGCTGGTCACGGTGGCAAGGCATCAGCCTTCCGCCAAATACCTGATTGGCAGTGGCAAGGTCGAAGAGTTGCACGACCTGGTCCATGCCGAACAGGTAGACCTGGTGATTTTCAATCACACCCTCACGCCCAGTCAGGAGCGCAACCTCGAACGAGTGTTCGAGTGTCGTGTGCTCGACCGTACCGGGCTGATTCTCGATATCTTCGCCCAAAGGGCGCGTACCCATGAAGGCAAGCTGCAGGTCGAACTGGCCCAGCTCGAGCACATGAGCACGCGGCTGGTGCGCGGCTGGACCCACCTTGAGCGTCAAAAGGGTGGTATCGGCCTGCGTGGCCCGGGTGAAACCCAGCTGGAAACCGACCGCCGCCTGTTGCGGGTGCGTATTCGCCAGATCAAGTCACGCCTGGAGAAGGTGCGCAGCCAGCGCGAGCAGGCGCGCCGCGGGCGCAAGCGCGCGGATATCCCGTCGGTGTCGCTGGTGGGTTATACCAACGCCGGCAAGTCCACGCTGTTCAACGCCCTGACCGAATCCGAGGTGTATGCCGCGGACCAGCTGTTCGCCACCCTCGACCCGACCCTGCGCCGGCTCGAGCTGAACGACCTGGGGCCGATCGTGCTGGCCGACACCGTGGGCTTCATTCGCCACCTGCCGCACAAGCTGGTCGAGGCATTTCGGGCTACGCTCGAAGAGTCGAGCAACTCCGACTTGCTGCTGCATGTGATCGACGCCCATGAGCCGGAGCGCATGGAGCAGATCGAGCAGGTGCTGGCGGTGTTGGGCGAGATTGGTGCCGAAGGGTTGCCGATCCTCGAGGTGTATAACAAACTCGACCTGCTCGAAGATGTCGAGCCGCAGATCCAGCGCAATGCCGATGGCAAGCCGGAACGGGTCTGGGTATCGGCACGCGATGGGCGTGGCCTGGAGCTGGTCGGCCAGGCGATTGCCGAGTTGCTGGGGAATGATCTGTTTGTCGGTACCCTGTGTCTGGAGCAGCGTTTTGCCCGCTTGCGCGCGCAATTCTTTGCCCTGGGTGCCGTGCAGAGTGAAGCGCATGATGAAGAAGGGCGCAGCCTGCTGAGCGTGCGACTGCCCATGGTCGAACTGAATCGCCTGGTCAGTCGCGAAGGCATGGAGCCGCAAGTGTTTGTCGAGCAACACACTTTGCAATAAATGCTCGTCGAGGTCGCCGGGCAGCAGTGACAGGCATTCTGTAGCATTGGACGGCGCGCCGTGGGCGCGTCTTTGCTTTATCAGATGGAGAGCGCTATGGCTTGGAACGAGCCGGGTGGCAACTCGAACAATCAGGATCCCTGGGGCGGTCGCCGGAATGGCGGCGGCGGCGGTGGTGACAAGAAAGGTCCACCGGACCTGGACGAGGCCTTCCGCAAATTGCAGGACAGCCTGAACGGCATGTTCGGCAGTGGCAAGAAACGTGGCGGCGGTGACCGCAATGTCGGCAAGGGCGGTGGCCTGGGCCTGCTGGGCATCGGCCTGGCGGTACTGGCCGCGATCTGGCTGTACAGCGCCGTGTACGTGGTCGATGAGCAGGAGCAGGCCGTGGTGCTGCGCTTCGGCAAGTACTACGAGACGGTCGGTCCCGGCCTGAACATCTACTTCCCGCCGATCGACCGCAAGTACATGGAGAACGTCACGCGCGAGCGTGCCTATACCAAACAGGGCCAGATGCTGACCGAAGACGAGAACATCGTCGAGGTACCGCTGACCGTCCAGTACAAGATCAGCAACCTGCAGGACTTCGTGCTCAACGTCGACCAGCCTGAGGTCAGCCTGCAGCACGCGACCGACAGCGCCCTGCGCCACGTGGTGGGTTCCACCTCGATGGACCAGGTGCTGACCGAAGGCCGTGAGCAGATGGCCGTGGATATCCGCGAGCGCCTGCAGCGCTTCCTCGACACCTACCGCACCGGTATCACTGTCACCCAGGTCAACGTACAGAGCGCGGCAGCCCCGCGTGAAGTGCAGGAAGCCTTCGACGACGTGATCCGCGCCCGCGAAGACGAGCAGCGTGCCCGCAACCAGGCCGAGTCCTACGCCAATGGCGTGGTGCCGGAAGCCCGTGGTCAGGCGCAGCGCATCATCGAGGACGCCAACGGTTACCGCGACGAAGTCATCGCCCGCGCCAAGGGTGAGGCCGACCGCTTCACCAAGCTGGTCGCCGAGTACCGCAAGGCCCCTGACGTGACCCGTCAGCGCCTGTACCTGGAGACCATGCAAGAGGTCTACAGCAATTCGAGCAAGGTCATGGTGGCAACCAAGGACGGGCAGAACAACCTGCTCTACCTGCCGCTGGACAAGATGGTCGAAGGCAGCCGCAACCCGTCCGCGCCGACCGCCAGCGTGTCGCCATCGGTCAACGATGCGGCCGCCCGTGCCGCGCAGGACCTGCAACAGCAACAGCAGCCGCTGCGCACTAGGGAGAGCCGCTGATGAGCAACCGATCGCTGATCGCCCTGATCGCCGCCGTGGTCCTGGCCATCGTGGCCTGGAACAGCTTCTACATCGTGTCCCAGACCGAGCGCGCGGTATTGCTGCGCTTCGGTAAGGTGGTCCAGGCGGATGTCCAGCCTGGCATGCATGTGAAGATTCCGTACGTGAACCAGGTGCGCAAGTTCGACGCCCGCCTGATGACTCTCGACGCTCCGACCCAGCGGTTCCTGACCCTGGAGAAGAAAGCGGTGATGGTCGACGCCTACGCCAAGTGGCGCGTCAAGGATGCCGAACGCTTCTACACCGCTACCTCCGGCATGAAGCAGATCGCCGACGAGCGTCTGTCGCGTCGCCTGGAAAGCGGCCTGCGTGACCAGTTCGGTAAACGTACCCTGCACGAGGTGGTTTCCGGTGAACGTGACGCGCTGATGGCCGACATCACTGCATCGCTGAACCGCATGGCCGCCAAGGAACTGGGTATCGAGGTGGTCGACGTGCGCGTCAAGGCCATCGACCTGCCGAAGGAAGTCAACCGCAGCGTGTTCGACCGCATGAGCACCGAGCGTGAGCGTGAAGCCCGCGAGCACCGCGCCAAGGGTAACGAGCTGGCTGAAGGTATCCGTGCCGATGCCGACCGTCAGCGGCGTGTGCTGCTGGCCGAAGCCTACCGTGAAGCAGAAGAAACCCGCGGTGACGGCGACGCCCAGGCGGCCGCCATCTACGCCAAGGCCTACAGCCAGGACGCTGATTTCTATGCGTTCCATCGTAGCCTGCAGGCGTACCGCGAGAGCTTCTCGAGCAAGAGCGACGTGCTGGTCCTGGACCCGAAGAACGAATTCTTCCGCTTCCTGGACAAGAGCAAGCCGTGATGCTCAGGCCCTGATTTTCATGCGGCGGTGCCCCGCCTGGCAGCTAAAACGCCAGGCGGGGTGCATCCTGAATGAAAAGGGGTGTATGATGAGGCAGCCGGGAAATTTCCCGGCTTTTTTGCGTCTGCAAGGTTGATTGGCAAACCGCCAGTTGACGGTTTGGTCAGGTCGCAAGGCAATTCGAGGGTGTCGGGTACGGTGGCTGCGCTGGGATCAGTGCTGCCCGCTGCTGTGCGCGATACCGGCTTTACTGACGGCTCGCCTGCTGGCAAGCCGCCCGGACCAGAGGGGAAATGGCGTAATGGCAACGGTAGACCGCTGGCTGCTGCCAGATGGCATCGAGGAAGTACTGCCACCTGAGGCCGCGCGCATCGAGATCGCGCGCCGCCAGGTGTTGGACCTGTTCCAGAGTTGGGGCTACGAACTGGTCGTCACCCCGCATATCGAGTACCTGGAGTCGCTGCTCACCGGCGCCGGCCAGGACCTGGATCAGCGCACCTTCAAGGTAGTGGACCCGCAGTCCGGCCGCCTGATGGGCTTCCGTGCCGACTTCACCCCGCAGGTGGCGCGCATCGACGCCCACACCCTGCGCCGTGAAGGCCCGAGCCGCCTGTGCTATGCCGGCAGCGTGCTGCACGCCCAGCCGCGTGCCTTGTCCACCTCGCGCAGCCCGATCCAGCTGGGTGCCGAACTTTACGGCGACGCCAGCCCCACCAGCGATGTCGAAGTCATCAGCCTGATGCTCGCCACGCTGCAACTGACCGATGTGCCGGATGTGCACATGGACCTCGGCCATGTCGGTATCTACCGCGGCCTGGCCCGTGCTGCCGGCCTGTCCGGTGCGGTCGAGCAGCAGTTGTTCGACGCCCTGCAGCGCAAGGCCGTGGATGAAGTGCAGGTGCTGACCGCCGACCTGCCAAAGGACCTGGGCAACATGCTGCGTGCGCTGGTCGAACTGTGCGGTGGCCGCGAGGTGCTGGCCGAAGCCCGCGTGCGCCTGGGCCGTGCCCCGGCCAGCGTGCTGGCGGCGCTGGACGACCTGCTGGCGATCGCCGATCGCCTGGCATCGCGCTTCCCGGACCTGCCGCTGTACTTCGACCTCGGCGAGCTGCGCGGTTACCACTATCACACCGGCGTGGTGTTCGCCGTGTTCGTGCCGGGCGAAGGTCAGTCGATCGCCCAGGGCGGGCGCTATGACGACATCGGCGCCGACTTTGGCCGGGCCCGCCCGGCTACCGGTTTCTCCACGGATTTGAAGACCCTGGTCACACTGGGGCGAGCGGAGGTCGTATTGCCAGCTGGCGGCATCTGGATGCCGGACAGTGGCGACGCGGCCCTCTGGCAGCAAGTCTGCCAGTTGCGCAACGAGGGCCAGCGTGTGGTCCAGGCCCTGCCTGGCCAGCCGTTGAGTGCTGCTCTCGAGGCGGATTGTGATCGGCAATTGATTCAGCAAGACGGGCGCTGGCAGGTTCTGCCGCTGGCCCAGTGAGTTTCTGCGCCGGCAACAGGCCGGCAACCAAGTTTGCGTGAATGAGGACCAATGTAATGGGTAAGAATGTCGTCGTCCTGGGCACCCAGTGGGGTGATGAGGGCAAAGGCAAGATCGTCGATCTGCTGACCGAACATGCTGCCGCCGTAGTGCGCTACCAGGGTGGCCACAACGCGGGCCACACCCTGGTGATCAACGGTGAAAAGACCGTTCTGCACCTGATTCCGTCCGGTATCCTGCGTGAAGGCGTACAGTGCCTGATCGGCAACGGCGTGGTCGTTGCACCGGATGCCCTGATGCGTGAAATCACCAAGCTGGAAGAAAAGGGCGTACCGGTGCGCGAGCGCCTGCGCATCAGCCCGGCCGCGCCGCTGATCCTGTCGTACCACGTTGCCCTGGACCAGGCCCGCGAAAAAGCCCGTGGCGAAGCCAAGATCGGCACCACCGGCCGTGGTATCGGCCCAGCCTACGAAGACAAGGTCGCACGCCGCGGCCTGCGCGTGGGCGACCTGTTCCATCGCGAGCGTTTCGCCGCCAAGCTGGGTGAGCTGCTGGACTACCACAACTTCCAGCTGGTGAACTACTACAAAGAGCCGGCCATCGACTTCCAGCAGACCCTGGACGAATGCATGGCCTACGCCGAACAGCTCAAGCCGATGATGCTCGACGTCACCGCCGAGCTGCACAACCTGCGTCGCGCCGGCAAGGACATCATGTTCGAAGGTGCCCAGGGCTCGCTGCTGGACATCGACCACGGTACCTACCCGTACGTCACCAGCTCCAACACCACCGCTGGCGGTATCTCCACCGGCTCCGGCGTTGGCCCGATGTACCTGGACTACATCCTCGGTATCACCAAGGCCTACACCACTCGCGTAGGTTCCGGTCCGTTCCCGACCGAACTGTTCGACGAGACTGGCGCGACCCTGGCCAAGCGTGGCCATGAGTTCGGTTCCACCACCGGCCGTGCCCGCCGTTGCGGCTGGTTCGATGCCGTCATCCTGCGCCGCGCCATCGACGTCAACAGCATCTCCGGCATCTGCCTGACCAAGCTGGACGTACTGGACGGTCTGGAAACCATCAACATCTGCGTTGGCTACAAGAACGAGAATGGTGCCGTCATCGACGCGCCTTCCGACGCCGACAGCTACATCGGCCTGGAGCCGGTGTACGAAGAGATGCCAGGCTGGAGCGAGTCGACCCTGGGCGTGAAAACCCTGGAAGAACTGCCAGCCAACGCTCGTGCCTACATCAAGCGCATCGAAGCGCTGATCGGCGCGCCGATCGACATCATCTCTACCGGCCCGGACCGCAACGAAACCATCGTGCTGCGCCATCCGTTCGCCTGATCTGCCTTCCTGGCTGATCTGACGCCGTGGCCCTGAAAGGGGCTGCGGCGTTTTCATTTGTGCTCTCCTGCACCGGCCTCTTCGCGGGCTTGCCCGCTCCCACAGAGTCTCCACACA
Organism: Pseudomonas sp. B19(2017); assembly: GCF_002113165.1. Lineage (NCBI taxonomy): Bacteria > Pseudomonadati > Pseudomonadota > Gammaproteobacteria > Pseudomonadales > Pseudomonadaceae > Pseudomonas > Pseudomonas sp. B19(2017). The sequence goes on along the minus strand of NZ_NEJR01000028.1, from coordinate 119 downwards.
TTTCAGAATGGGCGCGGTCCCTGTGGGAGATCACCCAGCCCTTCCGGGCTGCGCTGTCGCGCAGCAAACATGAGATGTACGGCTTCAGTTCTGCAGCAGCGCTGACATTTTGAAAAAGA
>NZ_NEJR01000027.1:0-41157 GCF_002113165.1 Pseudomonas sp. B19(2017) | reverse complement strand
ACTCGTTTAGCTTCAAACACTTGACTCGCTGCGATCTCTCGTAGCGGGAGGCGAATCATACAGCGTTTAGAAGCGCTGTCAACCACCATCTCAACCGCTATCGATCATTCGACCGAAGCACTCCTGATACTACCTGAATTGCTTAACTAATTGATTTTCAAGAAGTTTTGCGCTTCGACTACGTCAGAAGTGGGGCGCATTATAAGGGGATTCGAAACCGCGTCAACCCTTAATTTCAAGAAACCCTGAAATCGCTGAAAAGCAAAGCGGGGAGGCCTGGCGGCCTCCCCGCTTTTCACCAAGGCCACACGCCCTTAAAGCACGCCGGCACTGCGCAGCCGTTGCACCTCATCGGCATCCAGCCCCAATACGTCCTCCAGCACCACCTCGGTATGCTCACCCAGCAGCGGCGGCGCCCGACGGTACTCCACCGGCGTCTCCGACAGCCGTATCGGGCTCGCCACCTGCGGCACACTTCCCGCCAACGGATGCGGAATGTTCACCGCCAACCCGCGCGCCAGCACCTGCGGATCCTGGAACATCTGCGCCAGGTCGTTGATAGGCCCGCACGGCACCCCAGCAGCCTCCAGCTGGCTCACCCACTGCGCCGTGGTCTTGAACACCGTGGCCTGGCGAATCAATGGAATCAGCTCGGCCCGGTTGGCCACTCGCAGCTTGTTGGTAACGAAACGTGGATCGTCCGCCCATTGCGGCTGCCCGGCCACCTCGGCGAACTTCCGGAATTGGCTGTCGTTGCCCACGGTAAGAATGAAGTCGCCATCCGCCGTCGGGAAGTCCTGATAAGGCACGATATTGGGGTGCGCATTACCCAGACGACGAGGCGGGTTGCCCGTGGTCAGGTAATTCATGGCTTGGTTCGCCAGGCACGCCACCTGCACATCGAGCAATGCCATGTCGACATGCTGGCCCACCCCGGTCTGCTCCCGATGGGCGAGGGCAGCGAGGATCGCCACCGTGGAATACAGCCCGGTCAGGATGTCGGTCAGCGCCACCCCGACCTTGACCGGCCCCGCACCTTCTTCACCCTCCGGGCGGCCGGTCAGGCTCATCAGCCCGCCCAACCCCTGGATCATGAAGTCATATCCCGCGCGCTTGGCATAAGGCCCGGTCTGGCCAAACCCGGTGATCGAACAATAGATAAGCCGCGGGTTGATCGCCTTCAGGCTCTGGTAGTCCAGGCCATAGGCAGCCAATCCACCGACTTTGAAGTTTTCGATGACGATATCGGACTTCGCCGCCAGTTCACGCACCAGGCGCTGCCCCTCGGCCTGAGTGAAGTCGATGGTCACCGAGCGCTTGTTGCGGTTGGCCGACAGGTAATAGGCCGCCTCACTGGTGTTCTCACCCTCGGCATCCTTGAGGAAGGGCGGCCCCCACGAACGGGTATCGTCACCACTGCCAGGGCGCTCGACCTTGATCACATCAGCGCCAAGGTCAGCGAGGATCTGGCCAGACCATGGGCCGGCCAACACGCGAGAAAGGTCCAGCACCCGCAGATGTGATAGCGCGCCCATAGGCTGGCTCCCTATCAATAGAAGGCCTGGATGCCGGTCTGCGCACGCCCCAGGATCAGTGCATGCACATCGTGGGTACCTTCATAGGTGTTGACCACCTCCAGGTTGACCAGGTGACGGGCTACGCCAAACTCGTCAGAAATACCGTTGCCACCCAGCATGTCACGCGCCATGCGGGCAATATCCAGCGCCTTGCCGCAGGAGTTGCGCTTCATGATCGAAGTAATCTCCACTGCAGCCGTACCTTCGTCCTTCATCCGCCCCAGACGCAGGCAGCCCTGCAGCGCAAGGGTGATTTCGGTCTGCATGTCGGCCAGCTTTTTCTGGATCAACTGGTTGGCCGCCAACGGACGGCCGAATTGCTGACGGTCCAGGGTGTACTGACGCGCGGTGTGCCAGCAAGCTTCGGCGGCACCCAGTGCACCCCAGGAGATGCCATAGCGGGCCGAGTTCAGACAGGTGAACGGGCCTTTGAGGCCGCGCACATCCGGGAAGATGTTTTCCTCCGGCACGAACACGTTGTCCATGACGATTTCGCCAGTGATCGAGGCGCGCAGGCCGACCTTGCCGTGGATCGCCGGGGCGCTGAGGCCTTCCCAACCCTTTTCCAGGACAAAGCCGCGAATATCACCCGCATCATCCTTGGCCCAGACCACGAACACATCGGCGATCGGGCTGTTGGTGATCCACATCTTGCTACCGGTCAGGCGGTAGCCGCCATCGACCTTCCGGGCACGGGTGATCATCGAGCCCGGGTCGGAGCCGTGGTTAGGCTCGGTCAGGCCAAAGCAACCGATCCACTCTCCGCTGGCCAGCTTGGGCAGGTACTTCTGCTTTTGCGCCTCGGTACCGAACTCGTTGATTGGCACCATCACCAGCGACGACTGTACGCTCATCATCGAACGGTAACCCGAGTCGATGCGCTCTACCTCGCGAGCAATCAGGCCATAGCACACATAGTTCAGGCCACTGCCACCGTATTGCTCGGGAATGGTGGCGCCCAGCAACCCGACCTCACCCATTTCACGGAAGATCGCCGGGTCGGTCTGCTCATGACGGAAGGCCTCGAGCACACGCGGGGCCAGCTTGTCCTGGGCGAACTGATAAGCGCTGTCACGCACCATGCGCTCTTCTTCAGTGAGCTGCTGATCGAGCAGCAGCGGGTCGATCCAGTTGAAGCTTGCTTTACCGGCCATGAGCGAAATCCTCGAAATAGGGGGCAGTTTCTTGTGCCTTTGAGCCTAGGCCTGATCGGCCGCCGGGACAAACGAGGATTGCGCACCAATTAGTGATAATTTATCACTTCGTAAATCGGCAAAATGCCATATTGACAGCCTTACGAGTGAGGTTGACGTACATGCGCCGCAAGATCCCCAGTACCGCTGCCCTGGTCTGCTTCGAGGCGGCGGCGCGCAACGAGAGCTTTACCAAGGCCGCCCAGGAACTTGCCCTGACCCAGGGCGCCGTCTGTCGGCAGATCGGTGGCCTGGAAGCCTTCCTTAATGTGGAACTGTTCCGCCGCTCTCGTCGTGGCGTGAAGCTGACCGAAGCCGGCCTTTCCTACAGCCGCCAGGTGGCAGCCCAACTGGACGCGGTAGAGCGCGATACGCTGTCGGTAATGCGCCAGCAGGGCGCCAACGTGATCGAACTGGCCGTGGTGCCTACCTTCGGTACTCAGTGGCTGCTGCCGCGGCTCAAGGACTTCCAGCAGCGCCACCCGGAGGTCACGGTCAATCTCACCAACCGCACCCGGCCCTTCCTGTTTGCCGACACCACCTTCGATGCTGCCATCTATTTCGGCGATGCCGACTGGTCCGGCACCCAGTCGCACCGGCTGATGGGGGAAAACCCGGTACCGGTGTGCAGCCCGGCGCTGCTGGGCGGGCAGGGTGCGCTTGACGCGCAGCGCATTGCACAACTGCCACTGCTGCAGCAGAGCACGCGCCCCTATGCCTGGCGGCAGTGGTTCGGCAGCGTCGGCATGAATGTGGAGCGCGACATGACAGGCCCGCGCTATGAACTATTCTCGATGCTCGCCCAGGCGGCCATGCATGAGATGGGCATCGCCCTGATTCCGCCGTTCCTGATCCAGCGCGAGTTGGAGGAGGGTAGGCTGGTGGTCGCTAACAGGCATGCCCTGAGCAGTGACAAGGCCTACTATCTGATGATTCCGGAGCGCAAGGTGGAGTCGGCTTCGCTACGCGCGTTCCGTGACTGGCTGGTGAGCCAGGCTCAGGCGTACACGGCAAAGACGTAGGGAAGCGCGACAAGCTGACCCCGTAGTCAAATATTTTAAACACCTACAGATATATGTATTTGTCGCATCTGCATAAACTGTTATGCAGGCGCAAAAATCCTCTTCAACCCTGCTTAAAGCGCGGCTTTGCGGGCTATTTTGCGACATTCACAAAGCCGTAAGCGAATTGACCGGAAATTTTTTGGTTTTTTCTCCTAATCTGCCAATAGCCTGTGTTTGACGGGCCGCAGCCTGACCGTTGCGACATACGGTCACAGGGTGACTTGTAGTTTTGACTTCGTTTCGCTCCAGAACCGGTTGAAGGCCCCTGGCTTCGTCTGCAAAATGCTTCGCCCGCCCGGGATTCGGCGGGTCGGCGCTCCACAGCCGCCCCAGCGCACCATCCGAAGTGTGCTGGCTTTTACAAAGACAAAAGGTCACCGCAGGAGAAATAGTCGTGCACATTGGTGTTCCTCTCGAGACGCAGACCGGTGAGACAAGGGTCGCTGCGACCCCGGAAACCATCAAGAAACTGATTGGCCAGGGCCATCAGGTCACCGTCCAACGGGGGGCAGGGCTCAACGCCAGCATTCCGGACAGTGCCTATGAGGCCGTGGGCGCTTCCCTGGGGAACGCAGCCGATGCCTACGGCGCTCAATTGGTACTGAAAGTGGTCGCCCCCAACGACCAGGAACTGGCCCTGATCAACAGTGGCAGCGTCCTGGTGGGCATGCTCAATCCCTTCAACAGCGAGCTGATCGGCAAGATGGCCGAACGCGGAATTACCGCCTTCGCCCTGGAAGCCGCGCCGCGCACCTCACGGGCGCAGAGCCTGGACGTGCTGTCGTCGCAGGCCAACATCGCCGGTTACAAGGCGGTGTTGCTGGCTGCCCATCACTACCCACGTTTCATGCCCATGCTGATGACCGCCGCCGGTACGGTAAAGGCCGCGCGCGTGCTGATCCTGGGCGCGGGTGTTGCCGGCCTGCAGGCCATTGCCACGGCCAAGCGCCTGGGTGCAGTGATCGAGGCGTCCGATGTACGCCCGGCCGTGAAGGAGCAGATCGAGTCGCTAGGCGCCAAGTTCATCGACGTGCCCTACGAGACCGATGAGGAGCGTGAGTGCGCCGAAGGTGTCGGCGGTTATGCCCGGCCGATGCCGGCCAGCTGGATGCAACGCCAGGCCCAGGCCGTGCACGAACGCGCCAGGCAGGCGGATATCGTCATCACCACTGCGCTGATCCCGGGGCGCAAGGCGCCGACCCTGCTCAGCGCCGAAACCGTGGCGCAGATGAAACCCGGCTCGGTGGTCATTGACCTCGCAGCGGCCCAGGGTGGCAACTGCCCGCTGACCGTCGCTGACCAGGTGGTAAAGGAGAACGGCGTGATCATCGTCGGACCGACCAACCTGCCGGCTCAGGTGGGCGCCGATGCCTCGGCACTGTATGCCCGCAACCTGCTGGACTTCATGAAGCTGCTGTTCGACAAGGACGGCGCGCTGGTCATCAACCTCGAAGACGACATCGTCGCGGCCTGCCTGATGTGCCGTGATGGCCAGGTCGTCCGCAAGAACGGCTAAGGAGCACGACAATGGAAGACATGCTGATTTCCCATGGCATCTACAACCTGATCATCTTCGTGCTGGCCATTTATGTGGGCTACCACGTGGTGTGGAACGTCACGCCGGCGCTGCACACGCCGCTGATGGCCGTGACCAACGCTATCTCCGCGATCGTCATCGTCGGTGCCATGCTGGCCGCTGCCCTGACGGTAACCCCGGCCGGCAAGCTGATGGGCACCCTTGCAGTGGCCTTGGCCGCGGTCAACGTGTTCGGTGGCTTCCTGGTCACCCGTCGCATGCTGGAGATGTTCAAGAAGAAAACCAAGAACGAGGCGCAGAAGTAAGCATGAGCATGAATCTGGTAACGCTCCTCTACCTCGTCGCCTCGGTGTGCTTCATCCAGGCGCTCAAGGGCCTGTCGCACCCGACCACCTCGCGGCGCGGCAACCTGTTCGGCATGATCGGCATGGGCATCGCCATCGTCACCACGGTCGGCCTCATTTATAAGCTCGGGGCCGAGCTTGCTACCGCCGGTATCGGCTACGTGCTCGTCGGCCTGCTGGTCGGCGGCACCGCCGGCTCGATCATGGCCAAGCGCGTCGAGATGACCAAGATGCCGGAACTGGTCGCCTTCATGCACAGCATGATCGGCCTGGCTGCGGTGTTCATCGCCATCGCCGCGGTGCTGGAACCGCAATCGATGGGCATCGTTGCCGCCATCAGCGACCCGATCCCCACCGGCAACCGCCTGGAGCTGTTCCTCGGCGCAGCCATCGGTGCCATTACCTTCTCCGGCTCGGTGATCGCCTTTGGCAAGCTGTCGGGCAAGTACAAGTTCCGCCTGTTCCAGGGCGCACCGGTACAGTTCGCCGGCCAGCACAAGCTGAACCTGATCCTCGGCCTTACCACTATCGCCCTGGGCCTGCTGTTTACCTTTACTGGCCATTACAGTGCCTTCACCCTGATGCTGGTTTTGGCCTTCATCATGGGTGTGCTGATCATTATTCCGATCGGCGGCGCCGACATGCCGGTGGTGGTGTCGATGCTCAACAGCTATTCGGGCTGGGCCGCTGCCGGTATCGGCTTCTCACTGAACAACTCGATGCTGATCATCGCAGGCTCCCTGGTTGGCTCGTCCGGTGCCATCCTCTCGTACATCATGTGCAAGGCGATGAACCGTTCGTTCTTCAACGTCATCCTCGGTGGCTTCGGTGGCGATACCGATGCCGGCGCGGCGCAAGGCTCGAAAGAGCAGCGCCCGGTGAAGTCTGGTTCGGCCGACGATGCCACCTTCCTGCTCAGCAACGCCGACAGCGTGATCATCGTCCCGGGCTACGGCCTGGCGGTAGCCCGCGCCCAGCACGCGCTGAAGGAACTGACCGAGAAGCTGAGCCACAATGGTGTGACCGTGAAGTACGCGATCCACCCGGTGGCGGGCCGTATGCCCGGGCACATGAACGTGCTGCTGGCCGAGGCCGAAGTGCCGTACGACCAGGTGTTCGAAATGGAAGACATCAACGCCGAGTTCGGCCAGGCCGATGTGGTGCTGGTGCTGGGCGCCAACGACGTGGTCAACCCGGCGGCGAAGAACGATCCCAAGTCGCCGATTGCCGGCATGCCGATCCTCGAAGCGTTCAAGGCCAAGACCATCATCGTCAACAAGCGCTCGATGGCCAGCGGTTATGCCGGCCTGGACAACGAACTGTTCTATCTCGACAAGACCATGATGGTGTTCGGCGACGCCAAGAAGGTCATCGAAGACATGGTGAAAGCGGTAGAGTGACAGCGGCCGCTGCAAACCAGCTGATATAAAGGAAGCCCCGGTCAGAATCTGCCGGGGCTTTTCTTTTATTGATCCGGATCAACGGCTCTATTCCCGGGCTTCTCATACGACCATGGTCGTGGGACGGCAGGGGGCGAAGTCTCTAGACTGCGCTGCAGTAGTTTCAGTAGCCCGAGATAACAATCCATGTACCGTGATCGTATCCGCTTGTCCTCCCTGCACAGCAAGGTAATGAGTGCGGCTGATGCCGCTGGTCTGATCGAGGACGGCATGACCGTCGGCATGAGCGGTTTCACCCGCGCCGGCGAAGCCAAGGCCGTACCGCATGCACTGGCCGAACGTGCCAAGCAATCGCCACTGAAAATCAGCCTGATGACCGGCGCCAGCCTGGGCAACGACCTGGACAAGCAACTGACCGAGGCCGGCGTGCTGGCTCGCCGCATGCCGTTCCAGGTCGACAGCACCCTGCGCAAGGCCATCAACGACGGCCAGGTGATGTTCATCGACCAGCACCTGTCGGAAACCGTCGAGCAACTGCGCAACCAGCAGCTGAAGCTGCCGGACATCGCGGTCATCGAAGCCGTGGCCATCACCGAGCAAGGCCACATCGTACCAACCACCTCGGTGGGCAACTCGGCCAGCTTCGCGATCTTCGCCAAGCAGGTAATTGTCGAGATCAACCTCTCGCACAATACCAACCTCGAAGGCCTGCACGACATCTATATCCCGACCTACCGCCCGACCCGCACGCCAATCCCGCTGGTCAAGGTCGACGACCGTATCGGCAGCACCGCCATCCCGATCGACCCGGCCAAAATCGTCGGCATCGTCATCAGCGACCAGCCGGACTCGCCGTCCACCGTGCTGCCACCGGATGACGAAACCCAGGGCATCGCCGACCACCTGATCAACTTCTTCAAGAAAGAAGTCGAAGCTGGCCGCATGACCAACAAGCTCGGCCCACTGCAGGCCGGTATCGGCAGCATCGCCAATGCGGTGATGTGCGGCCTGATCGAGTCGCCGTTCGAAGACCTGACCATGTACTCCGAAGTACTGCAGGACTCCACCTTCGACCTGATCGATGCCGGCAAACTGAGTTTCGCCTCGGGCAGCTCGATCACCTTGTCGACCCGCCGCAACGCCGATGTGTTCGGCAACCTGGAGCGTTACAAGGACAAGCTGGTACTGCGCCCGCAAGAAATTTCCAACCACCCGGAAGTGGTCCGTCGCCTGGGCATCATCGGTATCAACACCGCGCTGGAATTCGATATCTACGGCAACGTCAATTCCACCCATGTCTGCGGCACCAGGATGATGAACGGCATCGGCGGCTCGGGTGACTTCGCCCGTAACGCCCACCTGGCCGTGTTCGTCACCAAGTCGATTGCCAAGGGTGGCGCGATTTCCAGCGTGGTGCCGATGGTCAGCCATGTCGACCACACCGAGCACGATGTGGACATCCTCGTCACCGAGCAAGGCCTGGCCGACCTGCGTGGCCTGGCGCCACGCGAGCGCGCCCGGGCGATCATCGACAACTGTGTGCACCCGGACTACCGCGCGGCACTGAACGACTACTTCGATCGTGCTTGCCAGCGAGGCGGCCATACCCCGCACATCCTGCGCGAAGCGCTGAGCTGGCACGAAAACCTGGAAGAAACCGGGCGCATGCTGGCTAGCTGATGCAGTGGTGGTACGGAACGGCGGCCCCGCTTCCGCTGTTCCGGCCTCTTCGCGGGCTTGCCCGCTCCCACAGGTCATGTGCACCCCTCAAGGGCAGCCCATTACCAGTGGGAGCGGGCAAGCCCGCGAATGGGCCATAGCAGTCAAACCCTTATCTCGATGCACTCTGCCGCCTTCACTAGAACGAACTGTACTACTGTACTGGTATTTTCACGCCTTCCCGGTTGGCAAAACCCCACCCTTGGCTAAAAACGCACCAAATATGGGCGGACCAGTACAGTTGCGCCAGTTTCGGGTGCAACAGTAGGGTTACACAGTTAACTGGACCATCGTCTTTCAACTGAACTGTATCTACTGTTATGGACGACAGAGGAGGATCATTGGCATCAGTTAAATCACTACCTAATCCCGCCATAAGCGGAAGGATGAAACATCATGGAACGTACCCTCAGTTCCGGTCTGGTTTTCGAAAGCAACGCCCAACAATCCAGCGCTTCGCTGCCGCTGCGCGCCCTGTCCACCCTGCTGCTGTGGCAGCGCCGCATGGCGAGCCGCCGTCAACTGGCTCGCCTGGACGCCCGTCTGCTGGCCGACGCCGGTATCAGCGAGTCGCAGCGTTACGAAGAGCTGAGCAAGCCTTTCTGGCGCTAAGCTCCGGCTTGCCGGCTTCGGCCGGCACCGCTAATTCCCGAAACCCGTCGCAGGTGACTGCGACGGGTTTTTTGTTTGCAGGCGGCATGATAGAGCCTTTTCCAAGCCAACCTGTACAGTTTCAAAAATACATAAACTAACCATAACAGTTTGTTGGCGCGCTGTTCATTAACATCCAGAAACACCGGCGCGTGATACGCTTGGCGTAACAGTCTGTTAGAACGCACTGTTGAAAAGTACCGCGACGAGCTGTGCGAGCGTCCGATAAAGCAGAACCACCCGACCCTAGTCCAGGAGTCCACGATCATGTCCCGTAAATACCTGATTGGCGCCGCCCTGATGCTGAGCCTGGCCGGCACCGCAAACGCCACCAGCTTCGTTGTCACCACTGACGCCGTCGTGGGCGCAGTAGCCGCGTCCACCGATGCCACTTCCGATATTTCATCCTCGTTCCGTGACGACAAGATCGTCCAGGCTGCCCGTGACGACGCCGCCAGCTTCGTTGGCAGCCAGGGCGACATCCGCGGTGCAAAGCTGGAAAGCGCTTTGCTGCACATCCGCTCGCAAATGCCAGCCCTGCAGGCCAGCGACGCACAACTGGCCCAGGCCATCCTGGCGCTCTGACCCGCGCTGAGCCGTTCGGCTGTGCTGGCCATTACCAGCACAGCCGTACCCATCTTGGTTGCCCACGTTTCCAGCTGTTGTAGAAACCATGCGTTATCTGTTGCCGTTGCTGTTCGCCGTTGCTGGCATGGCCAGTGCCCATGCCATGGATACCACCACGCAAGGCCTGGTCATCACCGGCTATGTCACCAGCCAGGTCACCACCGCACCGTTCGACCGCAAACTGGTCCGCCAGGCCCAGGACGATGCCGCTGCCTTTGTCGCCAGCGACGGCCAGATCCGCGGTGCGCGCCTGGAAGCAGCGCTGGAATCATTACGCCACAATTGCGCACGGCATAACGTCGGCGACCTGGAACTGGCGCAGGCAATTCTCGTCCAATAACTCATCTGACTCCCTGTATTTTTCGGAGATGCTCCATGCGTAAACCGCTGATTGCCGCTACCCTCGGCATGTTGCTGCTGGCCGACCTGGCCCAGGCACAGACCCTGGTGGCCACCAGCAATATCATCGTGCGGGCCTTTGGCCGTTCGATCGATTTCACCTCTGATACCACCACCTCGATCCGCGATTCCAAAGTGGTGCGCGAAGCCCATGACGACGCCGCCAGCTTTGTCGCCAGCAACGGCGACATCCGCGGAGCCCAGCTCGAGGCTGCCTTCAACACCTTGCGCGAACGCGTGCCGCAAGCGCGCGATGCCAGCGACCAGGTACTGGCTGAAGCCATCCTCGCGCTGTGAACCGCGTGCGCGCCTGGCTGCTCGGCTGCGCCCTGACGTTGCTAGGCACGTCCGCCCTGGCCGACCTGCAGCTCGAGCTGCAGGCATCCGGCCTTGACCCGCAGCAGGCCCAAGCCACTCAGGCTCTGCTCGACGAAGCCATGGGCAAGCTGCCCCCTCGCTTCAAGCAACAGCTGAACCGCCCCGTGCGGGTCAGCTGGAGCGACAACATGCCGGCCGACGCCTATGGCCAGGCATCGCTGGTATCCACGCTCGAACTCAATCGCCGTCTGCTGCCCGGCCTCACCGATGGCAGTGCTGCCACCGAGCGCACCAACCGCCCGCATGGCACGGTGCGCGAAGAGCTGCTGGCCACCGTGCTGCACGAGCTCACTCATATCTACGACCGCGCCCGCCTGTGGTCCAGCAACGAAAACACACTGATCACACGCTGCAAGCGCCAGCAAGGTACGTTGGGCAAGGTCGGCCTGCCCGAGGCCTGCCGTGGCCAGGCCGAACGCCGCTTCACCCTCAGCGACGACCCGCGCCTGCTCGACCTGGCCGGCTGGCAACAGTATGTAGGCCGACGCGGCGAGCGCGAGCAGCACAACGGCCAGTTCGTGCGCAGCCCCGACAGCTATGAACTGGACAGCCCCAAGGAGTACATCGCGGTCAACATGGAGTATTTCCTCCTAGACCCGAGCTACGGCTGCCGCCGTCCGGCGCTGAACCAATACCTGCGCGAACACTTCGGCTGGGCACCGCAACAGGACACTTGCGCCAAGGGCCTGCCGTTCATCAATGCCGGCAGCGACTTCGCCCGCCAGCCACTGGGCGAAATCGACCCCGAGCGGGTCTATGAAGTGGACTATCTGCTCGCCGAAGCCAACCAGAACCTGGTCAGTCGCTGGGGCCACAGCATGCTGCGCCTGGTGATCTGCAAGCCGGGCCGCCCACGCGGGCCGGACTGCCGTCTGGACCTGGACCAGAGCCTGGTGCTGTCGTACCGGGCCTTTGTCAACGACGTGCAGCTTTCCAGCTGGGACGGGCTGGTCGGTGCCTACCCCTCGCGCCTGTTCGTGCTGCCACTGGGCCAGGTGATCGACGAATACACCAAGACCGAACTGCGTAGCCTGGCCTCGGTGCCCTTGCGGCTCAGCCGCGACGAAATCGAAAACCTGGTGCGCCAGGCCGCCGAAATGCACTGGAGCTACGACGGCAACTACTGGTTCCTGTCCAACAACTGCGCGGTGGAGTCGTTGAAGCTGCTGCGCAGCGGCACCGCCAACCCACGCCTGAACGACCTCGACAGCATCATGCCCAATGGCTTGCTGGCCGTGCTCAAGGGCAGGGGGCTGGCCGACACCAGCGTGCTCGATGACCCCCGCGAGGCGCTGCGCCTGGGTTATCGCTTCGACTCCTACCGCGACCGTTATCAAGCCATGTTCGAGGTGTTGAAGAAGCAGCTGCCCATCAGGCAGAGCAAGGTCGAGGACTGGCTGGCCCTGGACGCCGAGCAACGACGGGGCTGGTTCGCCCAGGCCGACCTGCGCACCAGCGCCGCCTTGCTGCTGCTTGAACAGGCCAGCCTGCGCCGGCAACTGCTGCTGGCCCAGGACGAGGTCAAGCAGCGTTACCTGAATGCCGCCGCGCTGAACGATGGCAGCGTCAGCAAGGCTGATGCGACCCTCAGGCAGATGCTTGCCAACAGTGGCTTCCTCAGCCGCCCGGCAGAGTTGCTCGATAGCAAGGGCTACGGCCTGCCGCAGCCGCAGGAGCGCAAGCACCTGGAACAGGTCAGCAGCGAGCGGCAGGCGCAGTTGCTGCGCTTGAGCACGAGCCTGGACAAGGAGGTGAGGGCGCTGCTGGAGCCGTCGCGGGCCAGGGAAATCGCGGCGGTGGAGGCCAATGTGAAGCAGGTGGGCGAGCATCTGCGGGCACTGCACAAGGCCGCCGGTGGCCTGCAATTGTAACGCCCACTGTGCCGGCCTCTTCGCGGGCATGCCCGCTCCCACAGGATTTGTACAACACCTGAGATCTGCGCCGTCCCTGTGTGCGGGTTTACCCGCGAAGGGGCCGGCACAGACAGCACAAGGCCTACAGGTTCTCTTCCGCCTCCGAAGGCAGATCCTCATCCAGATGCAACCAAGGCAACCGGCTACCCACCCAGATATGCCGGTTGGCCCTGACCCGCTCCGGGTGGTCCAGGGTCGCTACCGTCACATCCACCGTCTCCGGGCTATGTGTAGTCACCAACGCCACATGCGCCCCGCAATGCCCACAGAAGTACCGGCTGCAACTGGCCGGCGCCACGTAGCAGTTCGGCTCGCCCGCCAACCAGCTAAACCCCGAACGGGGCAGGGTGAGCCAGGTCACCACCAGCCCTCCGCTGACCCGCCGGCAGATCGAACAATGGCAATGGGCAATATCCGTCAGGTCGCCCTCCAGCCGATAACGCAAGGCGCCACAATGGCAGCCGCCCTCGGTCACATCCTGCATCACCTACCTCTCGTCGCCTTTGCTTCGGCGAAAGCTGGCTGAAAGCTTGCCCTCATAGGATAGCCCCCACTACCGGCACAAGACCGGTCAGCCAGCGCACCCTGTAACCACCGCGCCCGGCCCAATCAACAACAACAATGGTGATTCTGATGTATTTCTGTGCCCCACTTTCCGTAGCCCCCCTCCGCATGCTCCCCGCGCAGCGCCAAACGCGCTGATCCGCCCGAATCGACGTTCCTTTCGCCGCGCCACGCCTGGAGTATTGCCATGCTGACCTTCCTCGGCTTTGCCATGGTCATCACCTTCATGTACCTGATCATGACCAAGCGCCTGTCGGCCTTGATCGCGCTGATCCTGATACCGATCCTGTTCGCCCTGTTCGGCGGCTTTTCCGCCAAGATCGGCCCGATGATGCTCGAGGGCATCAGCAAGCTCGCACCTACCGGTGTGATGCTGATGTTCGCCATCCTCTACTTCGCCCTGATGATCGACTCCGGCCTGTTCGACCCGGCCGTGCGCAAGATCCTCAAGCTGGTCAAGGGTGACCCGCTGAAAGTCTCCGTCGGCACCGCAGTACTGGCCCTGGTGGTCTCGCTCGACGGTGACGGCGCCACCACCTACATGATCTGCTGTGCCGCCATGCTGCCGATGTACAGCCGCCTGGGCATGAGCCCGCGAATCATGGCCGGCCTGATCATTCTCGCCGGCGGGGTGATGAACATGACCCCCTGGGGTGGCCCGACCGCGCGCGCCGCCAGCGCCTTGCACGTGGACCCGTCGGACATCTTCGTACCGATGATCCCGGCCATGCTGTTCGGCGTGCTGGCGATCCTGGCCATCGCCTACCTGTACGGCAAGCGCGAACGTGCCCGCCTGGGCGAGTTGCACCTGCCTACCGATGACATCGACCACAGCGAAATCACTGTTTCGCAGTACCCGGACGCACGCCGGCCAAAACTGTTGTACTTCAACGGCGCACTGACAGCGGCCCTGATGGTAGCTCTGATCGCCGGCGTGCTGCCGCTGCCGGTGCTGTTCATGATCGCCTTCAGTATCGCCATGATCGTCAACTACCCGTGCCTGCAGCAGCAGAAGGACCGCATCGCCGCCCACGCCGGTAGCGTGCTGGCGGTCACCGGGCTGATCTTCGCCGCTGGCATCTTCACCGGCATCCTGTCGGGCACCGGGATGGTCGACGCCATGTCCAAAAGCCTGCTGGCGGTCATTCCCGAGGCGCTGGGCCCATACCTGGCGGTGATCACCGCAATCGTGAGCATGCCGTTCACCTTCTTCATGTCCAACGACGCGTTCTACTACGGCGTGCTGCCGGTGCTGGCCGAAGCCGCCAGCCACTACGGCATCACCCCGGTGGAAATGGCCCGCGCGTCGATCGTCGGGCAGCCGGTACACCTGCTCAGCCCCTTGGTACCTTCCACCTACCTACTGGTGGCCCTGGCCGGCATCGAGTTCGGCGATCATCAGCGCTTCACCTTGAAGTGGGCAGTGCTGGTGTGCCTGTGCATAATGCTCGCCGCGCTGCTGATGGGCATTTTCCCGCTGTTCAGTAGTCTTTAATAAACGCGTAGTTCCCTAACGCGACGCGCCCTGATCCGGGCGCGTCGCCTTTACCGTTCGAAGGAAAACACATGGAATGGCTGACCAGCCCGGAAATCTGGGTTGCCTTTTTTACCCTTACCGCGCTTGAGATCGTCCTCGGTATCGACAACATCATCATGATCTCGATTCTGGTCAGCCGCATGCCCAAGCACATGCAGCCACGCACCCGGATCTTTGGCCTGGCGCTGGCCATGGTCACCCGTATCATGCTGCTGCTGTCGATTACCTGGGTCATGCGCCTTACCGCCGACCTGTTCGTGGTTCTGGGCCAAGGCATCTCCGGGCGTGACCTGATCCTGTTCTTTGGTGGCCTGTTCCTGCTGTGGAAGAGCTCGCAAGAGATCTACCACGGCCTGGAAGGCGAGGACGAGAACGCGGAAGAGCCGAAAGGCGCGGGTGGCAAGTTCTTCTATACCATCATCCAGATTGCCATCATCGACATCGTGTTCTCGCTGGACTCGGTGATCACTGCGGTGGGCATGGTGTCCCACGTGCCGGTGATGATCGCCGCGATCATTGTCGCCGTGCTGGTGATGATGCTGTGCGCCGGCACCATCAGCGACTTCATCGACAAGCACCCGTCGCTGAAGATGCTCGCATTGTCGTTCCTGATCGTGGTCGGTACCGTGCTGATCGCCGAGGCGTTCGACGTGCATGTGCCGAAGGGCTACGTCTACTTCGCCATGGCGTTCTCGCTGGCGGTGGAAGCCATCAACATCCGCATGCGCACTGCCTTGGCCCGCAAGAACGGCAAAGAGCATGAGCCAGTGAAACTGCGCAAGGACATTCCGGGTCAATAAGATCAGGAAGTGCAGGACACAAAGGGCCCTTCGGGGCCCTTTTTCATTTCTGCAGTATTTCAAACAAATGACAGCCATGCGAAGCTGGCGACAGCTGCGCAAAACAACTAAAGCTTTGAGTGAGCAAAGAAAACTCTTCAAAGGCTCACGCTTCGTCTCTTGGCCCTCCAGGCCAATGCAACAGGGGGCCGTCGCCATGCTGACCCTGCTCAACCTGCTCTCGGCCGTTACGCTTCTGGTCTGGGGCACCCACATCGTGCGTACCGGCATCCTCCGGGTATTCGGCTCGAGCCTGCGGCGCATCATCAGCCAGAACATGAGCAAACGCCCGCTGGCGTTCGTCGCCGGCATTCTGGTCACGGCCATGGTGCAAAGCAGCAACGCCACCGCCATGCTGGTCACCTCGTTCGTCGGCCAGGGCCTGATGGCCATGACCCCGGCCCTGGCGATCATGCTAGGTGCCGACGTAGGTACCGCGCTGATGGCGCGGGTACTGACCCTGGACCTGTCCTGGCTGTCGCCGCTGCTGATCTTCCTCGGTGTGATCTTTTTCCTCTCACGCAAGCAGACGCGGGCCGGCCAGCTGGGCAGAGTGGGCATCGGGCTTGGCCTGATCATCCTGGCATTGGAGCTGATCGTGCAGGCAGCTACACCGATTACCCACGCCCAAGGCGTAAAAGTGCTGTTCGCCTCGCTGACCGGCGACATCCTGCTCGACGCCCTGGTTGGCGCACTGTTCGCCATGATTTCCTATTCAAGCCTGGCCGCCGTCCTGCTCACCGCGACGCTGGCCGGTGCCGAAGTGATCAGCCTGCCGGTGGCTATCGGCCTGGTGGTCGGCGCCAACATCGGCAGCGGGCTGTTGGCCTTCATCAGCACCAGCATGCAAAACGCCGCCGGACGTCGAGTGGCACTGGGCAGTCTGTTGTACAAGCTGATCGGCCTTCTGCTGATCATCCCCGTGCTGCACCCGCTGGTGGGCTGGATGGACTCACTGAGCTTCAGTGCACAGGAACTGGTCATCGGCTTCCACCTGCTCTACAACACGCTGCGTTGTCTGATCATGCTGCCCACGGTCAAACCCATGGGCCGGCTGTGCAACTCCCTGCTACCCGAACGGGAAAACGGCAACGGCCAGATCCGCCCTCGCCATCTCGACACTTCGGCGCTGGAAACCCCAAGCCTGGCCTTGGCCAATGCCTCCCGCGAAACCCTGCGCCTGGGCGATATCGTCGACAGCCTGCTCGAAGCCATGCTCGGTGCCCTGCGCGGTACCCAGGCCGCCTTGCCGCAGCAAGTCCGCGCCTTGGGCGAAGACGCCGAAGCCTTGTATAGCGCGATCAAGCTGTACCTGGCGCAGATGTCGCGTGAAGACCTCAGCGAACAGGACAACCGCCGCTGGGCAGAAATCATCGAACTGGCGATCAACCTCAAGCTGGCCTGCGACCTGATCGAGCGCATGCTGCGCAAGGTCCAGCAGCAGAAAACCAGCCAGCGCCGGGAGTTTTCCCAGGTGGGCCTGGAAGAGCTGACCGGCTTGCAGGAACAGCTACTGGCCAACCTGCGCCTGGGCTTGTCGGTGTTCCTCAGTGCCGACCCGGAAAGTGCCCGCCTGCTACTGCGGGAAAAACGCCGTTTTCGCGCCCAGGAGCGGCGCCTTGCCCATGCCCATGTCAGCCGCCTGCAGCGCAAGGTAGTGCAAAGTATCGAGACCAGTTCGCTACACTTGGAGCTGATCGCCGACATGAAACGGTTGAACTCTTTGTTCTGTAGCAGTGCCTATGTGGTACTAGGCGGCTCGGACACGGGCGGGCTGATGCTCGACAGCGTGCCGGACGAAGCCCGTCTGCCGTGATTTTCGCCTACCTGAGGACCCACGCTCGCCCATGCGTTGCCTGATGTTCGTTTGCCTGCTGATCTGCAGCCTGCCCTCATTCGCCCTCGACCGCTCGCGGGTTGAAGGTTACCTGTTGCCCAATGGCCTGCAGGTCATCCTGAAAAACGGCTATGAACGGGACCATGTGGCGATTCGCCTGGTGGTCGGCGTCGGCCTGGATGACTTCAATTGCGAGCAGAAAGAGCTGCCGCACCTGCTCGAACACCTGCTGTTCAGCGGCATCGACGCAACCGGCGAGGGCGGCCTGGAAGAGCGCCTGCAATCGCTGGGCGGTGAATGGAACGCCTACACCAGCAGCGCCGACACCACCTTCGTCATCGAAGCCCCGGCGCGCAACCAGCGCAAGGTCCTCGACCTGCTGCTGGCGGTGATTCGTGACACCCGTATCGATGCCCAGACCTTGGCCACCGCCAAGCGCATCATCGAGCGCGAGGATGGTGGCCACTACGGCCACCTGCAGCGCTGGCTCGACCGTCAGGACATTGGCCACCCCGCCAGTGACCAACTGGCCACCGAGCTGGGCCTGAAGTGCCCGGAACGCTCCAACCTCGACGACATGACCCTGGAGCAGGTGAATACCTTGCGCGACCGCTGGTACGCGGCCAACAACATGACCCTGATCGTGGTCGGCGGACTCGACCGCCTGCTGCCGGCCTACCTGGAGCGCACCTTTGGCGAACTGCCCGCCACCGAGCCGGAGGAACGCCGGACTCTGGAAAGCATCGGTCAGCATGCGGAGCAGCGCCGCAACCTGACCCGCGGCTGGCTGGGTGATAGCGTCAAGCTGCACTGGTTGTTCGTCGAACCGGTGCTGGACAACGATCACCAGGCCACCCTCGACCTGCTGTCGCACTATCTGGACTGGGCGCTGTACGACCAGTTGCGCCTGCGCAACGGACTGTCCTACGGCCCCTCGGCAAAACGCGAGAGCTTTGGCGACACCGGCCTGCTCAGCCTCAACGCCGACCTGGAGCGCGAGGGCATCGACCAGGCGGTCGAGGTAATGCAGAAGTTGTTCGACCACCTGCGCAAGGAAGGCCTCGACCCGGACACGTTCGAGCGCATCAAGTACGCCAGCGTCGCCAAGGAAAGCTGGAGCACCCAGGGCAACAGCGCCTTGGCCGACTATTACTGGGGCGCGTTGAACGACTATAGCGACGGGCGCTTCGTCAACCCGGTGCGCAAGCTGCGCCAGGTCAGCCTGGCGCAGGCCAACGAAGCGCTGAAGGAGCTGCTCAAGGAACAGGGCTATGTACGTATCGAGAAGCCATTGCTTGGCTATGATGAACTCTACGGGCTGGTTGCCTTGCTGCTGGGGCTGATCCTGGCAGCGGCGCTGCTGCGCTGGCGCCGGCATGGTCCGGAAAAACCGAGTGGTGCTACACGCGAGCAGTGAAACGACGGTATCCTTTTGCCAGTACCGGCCCCTTCGCGGGCACGCCCGCTCCCACAAGGACCGCGTTATCGCTTAACCCTGTGGGAGCGGGCATGCCCGCGAAGAGGCCGGCACAGCCACCCATCCTTTCTGTTGTAGACCCAATGCCCCAAATCCCCCACATCGTCCAGCGCATCATCGAACTGCTCAAACGCTACCCCGGCATCATCGCGCTCGGCGGTTTCCTATCCGGCATCGGCAGCTTCATCCTGGTCGACCGCCAGGCTGGCCTGGCCAGCAGGATCGCCGTGCTGATGCTGGTCAGCTGGCTCTGGCTGATGCTGGAAAACACTCTCACCGGCCTGTTCGCACGCACCTTCAACCGCGAAATCCCGCAGCCGTTGCTGCGCTACGCGACACAGATGATCCATCAGGAATCGCTGTTCTTCGTGCTGCCGTTCTTCTTCATCACCACCACCTGGAACAGCGGACAGCTGGTTTTTACCGGCCTGCTCGGTGCCGCCGGGCTGATATCGATCATCGACCCGCTGTACTACAAGTGGCTGGCACCGCGGCGCTGGCTGTTCCTGGCGCTGCATACCCTGACCCTGTTCGCCGCCCTGCTGACTGCGCTGCCGATCATTCTGCACCTGACCACCGCGCAAAGCTTCAAGCTGGCCCTGATCGCGGCCATGGCCCTGTCGTTCCCCAGCCTTGTCAGCAGCTTCCCGATCAACAACTGGCGCCGCGCCGTGGCCCTGGTAGTGGTCACCCTGTCGGTCGGTGGCGGGGGTTGGCTGCTGCGCTCCTGGGTGCCGCCAGCGACCTTGTGGATGACCGAAGTTGCGGTAAGTACCGAAGTGC
Source organism: Pseudomonas sp. B19(2017) (assembly GCF_002113165.1). Lineage (NCBI taxonomy): Bacteria > Pseudomonadati > Pseudomonadota > Gammaproteobacteria > Pseudomonadales > Pseudomonadaceae > Pseudomonas > Pseudomonas sp. B19(2017). The sequence goes on along the minus strand of NZ_NEJR01000027.1, from coordinate 21,318 downwards.
TGAACCGTCAGCCGGGTGATTCGCTGGACGAAATCGCCGCCAGCCGCATCCGTAGCAGCGGCCTGTACGCCTACACCGCGATCAACGCGCCACGCGGCCTGAACGAGCGGATCTACCACGTGTGGCAAAAAGACGGTCAGGAGGTCGACCGCATTGCCCTGGACATCCACGGCGGGCGCAAGGAAGGCTATCGGGCCTGGACCCACAAGCAGAACTTCCCGCCAAACCCGGTCGGCAAATGGCAGGTGAGGGTACTGACCGAGGATGGGCAGGTCATCGGCGTGCTGCGCTTCAAGGTGGTCGACGACGCGCAGGCGCAATGACTGAAAGGGGCTGCTTCGCAGCCCCTCTGGCCTCAACAGACAGCACATAATCACCAAACAGCCCACGCCCGCTGCGCTATGATCAGCCCCTGAGCCTTAGCGCCGAGTCAGTAGCATGGAGCAGACGACCACCCCCAACGCCACTCTGGACACCAGTAGCCAACCGGCCTGCCTGCGCATTACCGGTGACTGGACCTTGGCGCATTACGCCCACCTCAAGCGGGAGAGCGAGCGCCTGCGCGCGCAATACGCTGCCGATACCGTCGCCGACCTCAGCCAACTGGGCCGCCTGGATACCGCCGGCGCCTCGCTGCTGGCCGAACTGCTCGGCTCCGAGCGCCTGTCGCGCTGTACCCACGACCTGCCAGAAGCCAGCCGTGCACTGCTCAAGAACGTCTACTGCTCTGTGCAGGATTACTGCATCCCGGTCAAGGAACCCGAGCGTAACGTGTTGCTGTTGCTGCTGGAACGCATCGGCTGCGCCGTCGGCACCTTGTGGCAAGACACTCTGCAGGTACTCGGCTTCGTTGGCCTGGTTCTGGAAACCCTGCTGCGCCGTGCCCTGCAACCGCATCGCTGGCGCTTCACCCCGGTCGTGGCGCACATCGAACAGACCGGCCTGGATGCCGCGCCTATCGTCGCGCTGCTGACCTTCCTGGTAGGCGCGGTGGTGGCCTTCCTCGGCGCCACGGTGTTGGCCGATTTTGGCGCGACCATCTTCACCGTCGACCTGGTGGCGTTCTCGTTCCTGCGCGAGTTCGCCGTGCTGCTGACCGCCATCCTCATGGCCGGCCGCACCGCCAGCGCATTCACCGCGCAGATCGGCTCGATGAAGGCCAACGAGGAAATCGACGCCATCCGCACCCTGGGCCTGAACCCAATGGAACTGCTGGTGGTGCCGCGAGTACTGGCGCTGTTGATTTCGCTACCCTTGCTGACTTTCATCGCGATGATCTGCGGTATCGTCGGCGGCGCGGTAGTGTGCGCGCTGACACTGGACATCTCGCCAGCCATGTTCCTGTCGCTGCTGCAAAGCGACATCGGCGTGCAGCATTTCCTGGTCGGCCTGGCCAAGGCACCGTTCTTCGCTTTTCTGATCGCTTCCATCGGCTGCCTGGAGGGTTTCAAGGTCAGCGGCAGCGCCGAATCGGTAGGGGCACACACCACTTCGGCGGTGGTGCAGTCGATATTCGTGGTCATCGTGCTGGACGCGGTGGCCGCCCTGTTCTTCATGGAGATGGGCTGGTGACTGGCCAGGAACGCGTGATCGAGGCCCGCGGCATCTGCAACCGCTTCGGCCGCCAGAGCGTGCACGAAAACCTCGACCTTGACCTGTACCGCGGCGAGATCCTCGCGGTGGTTGGCGGGTCGGGCAGCGGCAAGTCGGTGCTGTTGCGCAGTATCATCGGCCTGCGGCGGCCCAACGAAGGGCAGATCAAGGTGTTCGGCCAGGACCTGGCCGGCCTGCGCGAAGAGCAGCGCTCGCTGGTCGAGCGGCGCTTCGGCGTGCTGTTCCAGAAAGGCGCGCTGTTCTCGTCGCTGACTGTCACCGAAAACGTGGCATTGCCGCTGATCGAGCACGCCGGGCTGTCCCGCGCCGATGCCGAGCACCTGGCCGGAGTGAAGCTGGCCTTGGCCGGGCTGCCGATCTCGGCCGCCGACAAATACCCGGCGTCGCTGTCCGGAGGCATGATCAAGCGCGCAGCGCTGGCCCGTGCCTTGGCACTGGACCCTGACATCCTGTTCCTCGATGAACCCACCGCTGGGCTGGACCCGATCGGCGCCGCTGCCTTCGACCAGCTGATCCTGACCCTGCGTGACGCCCTGGGCCTGTCGGTGTTCCTCATCACCCACGATCTCGACACCTTGTACACCATCACCGACCGCATCGCCGTGCTGTCGCAGAAGAAGGTCCTGGTGGCCGGCCCGCTGGCCGAAGTCGAACAGACCGACGACGCCTGGATTCAAGAATACTTTCATGGCCCACGCGGGCGCGCAGCCGAGCAGGCCGCCAGCCGTGCCGGGCAGGAGCGCTGAGCAATGGAAACCCGAGCCCATCACGTCCTTATCGGCCTGGTCACTGTCCTGGTGGTGGCCGGTGCCATGCTGTTCGGCCTGTGGCTGGCCAAATCCAGTGTCGACGACGCCTTCAAGGATTACGAAGTGGTGTTCAACGAGGCCGTCTCCGGCCTGTCCCGCGGCAGCCCGGTGCAGTACAACGGCATCAAGGTGGGCGACGTGTCCACCCTGCGCCTGGACCCGAAGGACCCGCGCCGGGTCCTGGCACGGGTGCGCCTGAGTGCCGACACCCCGGTGAAGGAAGACACGCAGGCCAAGCTGACCCTGGCCGGCGTGACCGGCAACTCGTTCATCCAGCTCAGCGGCGGTACCCCGCAAAGCCCCGAGTTGAAAGGCAAGGACGGCAAGCTGCCAGTGATCATCGCCTCGCCCTCGCCAATTTCGCGCTTGCTCAATGACAGCAGCGACCTGGTGACCAACATCAACCTGCTGCTGCACAACGCCAACCAGATGTTTTCCGAAGACAACATCGGCCACCTCAGCAACACCTTGGCCAACCTCGACAAGACCACCGGTGCTTTCGCCGGCCAGCACGGCAGCATCGCCCAGGCCATCGAGCAACTGGTGCAGGTGGGCAAGCAGGCCAGCGCCACCCTGGCCGAAACCCAAGCCCTGATGCACAACGCCAACGGCCTGCTGGGCAGCGAAGGCAAACAGGCAATCGGCAGCGCAGAGCAGGCCATGCAGTCGCTGGCCGAGAGCGCCGCCACCATCAACCGCCTGCTCCAGGACAACCACGAAGCCATCGGCGACGGTGCCCAAGGCCTGAACCAGCTGACCCCGGCGATTCGCGAGCTGCGCGAAACCCTCAACGCACTCAAAGGCATTTCTCGGCAACTGGAGGCCGACCCCAGCGGCTACCTGCTCGGCCGCGACAACAACAAGGAGTTCCAGCCATGAAACCGTCGCTGCGCCTGCTAGCCCTGGCGGCTGCGCTGAGCCTGGCCAGTGCCTGCTCGATCCTGCCGCAGAGCGAACCCGTCGACCTGTACCGCCTGCCGGTAAACCAGCCCAGCCGCACGGCGCCGGCGCTGGAGTGGTCATTGCGCCTGAACAAGCCGCTGGCCAGCGAAGTGCTGGCCGGGCCCCGGATTGCCGTGATTCCCCAGGGTGATGTGGTCAGCAGCTACAAAGGCGCGCGCTGGAGCGATGCAGTGCCGGTGTTGCTGCGCAACCGCCTGCTCGACGGTTTCCAGCGTGACGGCCAGGTCCAGCGCCTGAGCGCCGACGACAGCAACCTGCAGGCCGACTACGAGCTGGCCGGCGAGCTGCAGGCGTTCCAGACTGAATACCGCGCGGGTGGGGCGGTGGAGGTAGTGATCCGCTATGACGCACGCCTGGTCCAGGGGCGTAACCAGCGCATTTTGGCCAGCAAGCGCTTTGAAATCCGTCAGCCGCTGGTCGACAAGCAGGTGTCAGCGGTGGTTGCCGGCTTCGGCAAGGCCTGCGACCAGCTGACCGGGCAGGTGGTGGGCTGGACTATTGCCCAGGCTGGTAGCGCACAACCACCATCAGTCCGCTGAGCGTTCATCTCCTATCCGGGCTTGTCGTGGCGACGAACCGCGTCGATGGGCCGCAAGGCGGCCCCAGAAAAATCAGGCGAAGAACCAGTAGCAGACGAAGATCGCCGCGATCACGCCGGACAACTCCGCCAACAACGCGCAACCGACGGCATGCCGCACGCGCTGGATACCCACCGCACCAAAGTACACCGCCAGCACGTAGAAGGTAGTTTCGGTACTGCCCTGAATCGTCGCTGCCACCAGCGCCGGGAAGCTGTCCACGCCGTGGGTCTGCATGGTCTCGATCAGCATCGCCCGCGCCGCGCTGCCGGAGAACGGCTTGACCAGCGCCGTGGGCAGGCCCTCGACAAAGCGCGTATCCAGGCCCAGCCAGGTCACGGCATGACGGATACCGTCCAGAGCCAGCTCCAGGGCACCTGAGGCCCGCAGCACACCCACCGCCACCAGCATCGCCACCAGGTAAGGCAACAGGCCCTTGGCCACGTCGAAGCCTTCCTTGGCGCCTTCAACAAAGGCTTCATATACCTTCACCCGCTTCAAGGCACCGACCACCAGGAACAGGATGATCACGCCAAACAGCGTGAGGTTGCCCAGGATCGACGACAGGCTGGCCAGCGCAGCCGCCGACAGGGTGCCGAGGAAGGCCATGAAGCCGCCCAGCAGCAAGGCTCCGGGAATCAGATAGGCAAGCACCACCGGGTCCCACAGGCGCAGACGCTGCATCACCGCCACCGACAGCAGGCCGACCAGGGACGAGACGCTGGTGGCCAGCAGGATCGGCAGGAACACCATGGTCGGGTCCGCCGCACCTTGCTGGGCCCGGTACATGAATATGGTCACCGGCAGCAAGGTCAGCGACGAGGCGTTGAGCACTAGGAACAGGATCTGCGCGTTGCTCGCCGTGGTGCTGCTGGGGTTCAGTTCCTGCAGCGCGCGCATGGCCTTCAGGCCGATAGGCGTAGCGGCGTTGTCCAGGCCCAGGCCATTGGCGGCGAAGTTCATGGTGATCAGGCCCAGGGCAGGGTGGCCCGGCGGCACCTCCGGCATCAGGCGGGCGAACAGCGGGCCCAGCACCTTGGCCAGCCATTCGACGATGCCAGCCTTCTCGGCGATCTTGAGAAAGCCCAGCCACAGGGTCAGCGTGCCGAACAGCAGCACCATCACCTCGACCGACAGCTTGGCCATGGCGAAGATGCTCTCGACCATCGCCGCGAATATGCCTGCGTTGCCGCCTACCAGCCATTGGGCCAGGGCGGACACTGCCGCCACCAGGAAAAAGCCAAGCCAAAGGCCGTTGAGCATCCGAGTGTTCCCCCTCAAAAATGCCCGAATGATAGCGTATCAGGGCGTAAGGCTGGAGACCGCAGCCGCACACAGGCCCCTGTGGGAGCGGGCGTGCCCGCGAAGCAGTCAACGCGGTGGATGGCACCGGCTTCGCCGGTGTTCGCGGCGGTTCGACGCCTCGACAAGCCCGCTCCCACAGGGATGGAGCAGGGTATCGAGAAAAGGGGCCGCGAGCGGCCTGGACTCGCACAGACAACAAAAAGCCCCGACAGGTCGGGGCTTCTTGTTCAGCACATCAGGCTCAGCGCTTGGCAGCTTCGCCAACCATGGCCGCTTCCTGTTTGCCGGCCATCAGCGAGGCGTAGTACTTCTCACCTTTGGCTGCGTCGTACATGCCTTCCCAGCGGGCGATGACCAGGGCTGCCAGAGCGTTGCCCACAACGTTCAGCGCGGTACGGGCCATGTCCATGATACGGTCGACACCGGCGATGAACGCCAGGCCTTCCAGCGGAATACCCACGCTGCCCAGGGTGGCCAGCAGGACCACGAAGGAAACACCCGGTACGCCAGCGATACCCTTGGAAGTGACCATCAGGGTCAGTACCAGCAGCAACTGCTGGCTCCACGACAGGTCGATACCGTACAGCTGGGCAATGAAGATGGCCGCGATGCTCTGGTACAGGGTGGAGCCGTCGAGGTTGAACGAGTAGCCGGTCGGAACCACGAACGAACAGATCGACTTCGGTGCACCGTACTTCTCCATCTTCTCGATCACGCGCGGCAGCACGGTCTCCGAACTGGAGGTGGAGTAGGCGAGGATCAGCTCATCTTTCATGATGCGCATGATCTTGATCACCGAGAAGCCGAACAGGCGGGCAACCAGGCCCAGCACCATGAAGGCGAAGAAGGCGATGGCGAAGTACACCAGCAGCACCAGCTTGGCCAGCGGCAGCAGCGAGCTGAAACCGAAGTTGGCGACGGTCACGGCGATCAGGGCGAACACGCCAATCGGGGCGTAGTTCATGATCATGTGGGTGACCTTGAACATGGTCTCGGAAACTGCCTGGAAGGTACGCACCAGCGGGTCGCGCAGCTCTGCCTGCAGGCTCGACAGGCCCAGGCCGAACATTACCGAGAAGAAGATGATCGGCAGCATTTCGCCACGCATCAGCGCTGCGAAGATGTTCGACGGGATCAGGTTCAGCAGGGTTTCGATGAACGCATGCTCATGCTGCACTTCAGCCGCTGTGGCCTGGTACTTGGAGATATCCACGGTACCCAGGGTGCTCATGTCGATGCCGGCGCCCGGGTGGAACAGGTTGGCCAACACCAGACCGACGACAATGGCGATGGTGGTCACCACTTCGAAGTAGATGATGGTCTTCAGGCCGATACTGCCCAGTTTCTTCGCATCGCCAACCCCGGCGATACCCACGATCAGCGACGAAATCACGATCGGGACGACGATCATCTTGATCAGGCGAATGAAGATGTCACCAGCTGGCTGGAGGACGTTGCTGATCCACCATGCCTTTTCTGCACTGAAATGATTCAGTAGAGCGCCGATTGCAACACCCAGGACCAGACCGATGACGATCTGCCAGGCGAGGCTCAGTTTTGCCTTCTTCATGTCTTTACCCTTTGTTCTAGTGGTCATGGGCACCCAACGGAAACGCGCGTAACAGAGCCCTTGGCTAGGTCACGGGCAGCAGATGCTTCCGTCCGGCGACTTCATGTAAGGACACCGCAGGCGAGCGACAGGGCGCTCGGGCCAGCGAAAAAGGCGGCAACTATTGCGATGGCCAAGGGGGAAATCTAATGCCGGAAGCGCATACCCTATGCCGCTAGCGCATAATGTTTCTGACCAAAACGCGAGGTTCGCAAGTCCTTGATTTACAACGTTCGGATTCCCGAACAAGACCAAACCGCCATATTTAGGCAGATCTGGCAGGTTGAAAAGCACAGGGAAGATGACCTGTTCGACAAACCGAATGGCTGATATGCCGCTTGAACAAGCGCCACACTGGTCGAAAAAAAGTTGATGTACGGTCGAGACAAAATGTGTCTCGGAGAGGAAATCGCGCAGGGAAAGAGACGTGTCCTACATGGCTCCTCGGAAGCCAGGTCTGGCCAGGTGCCCCAATGACACCGCCGACCTGAAACTTCCGATTCCGCCTTTCCTGACCCGGCCCATTGCTGGAGGCACTCCCTGTACCCCTAGGCCACTCCGATCCTGCAACAATCAGAACAGCCCGGCCCCTTGGTCATGTGCAGCCCCTCCTCGGGGCGGCGCATCATAGAAGGCTGAAATATAGAAAGGTTCAGCTTCTATTATGTGACAGTGCATGACTTTTCATCCGTACCGGGTGCAAACCCTCAGTACCAGTTCGGGTCACGCCTCAGCTGCTCCTTCAACATTGCCTTCATGCCATCATCCGGCTCACCCAGCCAGCGGTACTGCGCATGGCGAGTGGGCGACTTGTCGTTCGGCAAACCTTCGGGTACTTCCACGAGCATCCCGTAGGCATCGTCCTTGTCCCAGCTGAATGCCACGATCAGGCGCTTGTAAGTGCAGTTGTCCTGGCCTTCGCACAACGGGCCGACCAGGTATTTGTCGCCATCCTCGGTAACGGCGGACATCTGCTGCTGGGCACTGCCGGTCAAATTGACTACCCAATCGGGCAGGCGTTCCTCGCCTTTGATAGTGTCCTGCCAGGTTTCCCGGTACTCCGGGTCCGAGCCGAGTAGCTGGTCGACCCGGACCTGGCCGTCATTGGCCGCCATTGCCGTCGCGCTGCCACCCAGTAACAGGGCGGCAGCCAAGGCTGTCCAACGCTTGCTGCCCATCTTCAACCTCGTCCACGTCCAAAGAAGAAAGAGGCTACGAACAGCACCAGGAAGACGATGAACAGAATCTTCGCGATACCCGTGGCAGCGCCCGCAATACCACCGAAGCCCAGTACGGCGGCGACAATGGCGATGATGAGGAAAGTGATAGCCCAACTCAGCATGGTGGTTCTCCTTTCTTTTTCGGAATCGGTCCGGCCGGCGATCAGAACACCCAGCGATCCTGGGGTACGACATTATTCAGGGTGGCCGGTGAGCCAGTGGCCTGCCCGGTTGGCAGCGGGTCGGCGGCTTTGATCAGGGTGTTGGCACGGGTTGCCTGAATCTGCGTCAACAGGGCGGTCTGCGCCGCCACTTGCTCGGCCAGGCGCGCGGTCTGCCAGCTGTAATAGAAGAGGCCAGCGGCCAAGGTCAGCAGCAGCGCCAGGCCGAGTGACAGCATCTGGCGCAGGGGCAGTGCGGCGTTCTGCGAGCGGTTGACGGATCTGCGGTTCATGCCGGCTCCTCCTGCTGTAATTCTTGTTCAAACCTGAACAGGTAATTGCAGCCTGCGTGCCAGTCTTTCTCCGGAATAAAAATCCTTTTAAATCAAAGCTTTGCGAACATTGCGCAAGATCGGAAAGGACGTATCCTGCACGATGCCGCACTGGCCGTCGTGCGAATTGCACGATCAGCCCTCGACCTTGGTCGCCACCTTGAGCAGGTCGGCATCCACCCCGCGCACGCCAATGATCTGCCGGGCGATCTCCACCGCAATGGTTTTCTGCTCGCTGCTGACCACCTCGCCCGACAGCCGAACCAGGCCTTCTTCGCTTGCCACTTTCAGGTTCAGGCCATCGAGGTTGCGGCTGAAACGGTAGCTGTTCTGGATCTTGTCGATGATCCAGCTATCGCTCGGTTGCGGCCCGGTCGGCGCTCCCACCGGGTTTTCCCGGGCCTTGGCCATGGCGGCGGTATCGAGGCTGACCAGGTTGTTGACCAGGTGCACGCCCTCGGTGGTGCGCGCTACCACCCCTGCCAGCTCCTTGGCCTCGGCACTGTCCACCTTGCCGCGCAGGGTCACTACACCTTCGCTGCTCTGTACATCTATAGGCGCCTTCTCGGTGGTGCGACTCCAAAGCAACCGCGCACGGATCACTGCGGCCAAGGTGGCATCCTCCAGGCGCTGAGCGTAGGCACGCAGCTCCAGCGGGCGCTCCACCAGCCGGGCATTGACCCGCAGCTGGTTGTCCACGTGTTCGATGCCACGGGTAGCCAGGGCTACATGCTCGGCCAACCGGCGCTCGACGTCGTTCTCCACCTCACCGGAAAGCCGCGCCTGCTTGCCGTCCACCTCGACCTCGATACGGAACGGGTCGAGCATGCGGTTCAGAGACAGGGCAGTTTGCAGGGCCCCCTCCAGGCGGGCGTCCTGCACCGGGTCGGCGAATACCGGGGTGAACACCGGCAACAAGGTGGCTGTCAGCACGGCGGCGCGGATAGACAAGGACATGGCAGGGCCTCCTTTTGTGAAGCAAAAGCTGAAAATCCTCGCAACCAATGTGCCATCGACGACCTCTAAGGAAATCATCGGGATATCGCGGCCTAAAGGCGCTGATGGGCCATTGGCTAGCATGCAAAGGACAGGTTCCTTCACAATGGACCATGCAACTTGCCCGATTTTTCCCACACTAAATGAAGATCTATCCCAAAGGAGCGTAGGAAATGGAATCAGCCCAGGACAACCAAGGCCGCATTCTGCTGGTGGATGACGAGTCCGCGATCCTGCGCACCTTCCGCTACTGCCTGGAGGATGAAGGCTATAGCGTGGCCACGGCCAACAGCGCCGCCCAAGCCGAAACCCTGCTGCAGCGACAGGTATTCGACCTATGCTTCCTTGATCTGCGCCTGGGCGAAGACAACGGCCTCGATGTGCTGGCGCAGATGCGTATTCAGGCGCCCTGGATGCGAGTAGTGATCGTCACCGCGCACTCGGCGATCGACACGGCGGTGGACGCGATCCAGGCCGGTGCCGCCGATTACCTGGTCAAGCCGTGCAGCCCCGACCAGCTGCGCCTGGCTACCGCCAAGCAGCTGGAAGTGCGTCAGCTTTCTGCTCGCCTGGAGGCCCTGGAAGGTGAGGTTCGCAAACCCAAAGACGGCCTCGACTCGCACAGCCCGGCGATGATGGCGGTGCTGGAAACCGCCCGCCAGGTCGCCACCACCGATGCCAACATCCTTATCCTGGGCGAATCGGGCACCGGTAAAGGTGAGCTGGCCCGAGCCATCCATGGCTGGAGCAAGCGCGCGCGCAAAGCCTGCGTGACCATCAACTGCCCATCGCTGAACGCCGAGCTGATGGAAAGCGAGTTGTTCGGCCACACCCGCGGCGCCTTCACCGGAGCCAGCGAAAGTACCTTGGGGCGAGTCAACCAGGCTGATGGGGGTACGCTGTTCCTCGACGAAATCGGCGATTTCCCACTCACCTTGCAGCCCAAACTGCTGCGTTTCATCCAGGACAAAGAATACGAGCGCGTCGGTGATCCGGTCACTCGCCGCGCCGATGTGCGTATCCTCGCCGCCACCAACCTCAACCTCGAAGAGATGGTGCGCGAAAGCCGCTTCCGTGAAGACCTGCTGTATCGCCTGAACGTCATCACCTTGCACCTGCCGCCGCTGCGCGAGCGCAGCGAAGACATCCTGACCCTGGCCGACCGCTTTCTCGCCCGCTTCGTCAAGGAATACTCCCGGCCTGCCCGCGGCTTCAGTGATGAAGCCCGCACGGCCCTGCTCAACTACCGCTGGCCCGGCAATATTCGAGAATTACGCAACGTGGTGGAGCGGGCCAGCATCATCTGCCCGCAGGAGCGTGTGGAAATCAGCCACCTGGGCATGGGCGAGCAGCCGGCCAGCAACGCCCCGCGTGTCGGCGCAGCGCTGAGCCTGGATGAACTGGAACGCGCCCATATCGGTGCGGTGCTGGCCGCCAGCGACACCTTGGACCAGGCCGCCAAGACCCTGGGGATCGATGCCTCCACCCTGTACCGCAAACGCAAGCAGTACAACCTGTGAGGTGGCCGCCCATGAAGCTGCGCACGCGGCTTTTTCTCAGCATTTCGGCGCTGGTCACGGTGGCCCTGCTCGGGCTGCTGCTGGGCCTGGTCAGCGTGCTGCAGATGGCTACGGTGCAGCAGCGGCTGGTGCGCGATACCACCCACGCCCTGGAGGTAGGGCTGAAATTGCGCCAGAACCTTGGCGAACAGCTGACCCTGATCCTTGATGAAGACACCGCCCCGGAGAGCCTGCGGCTGCTGCAGGACAACTTTCAGATGCTGCTCAACCAAGGGCTGGAACAAGGCGGCGAGCGCACGGGCTTCAGCAAGGCCAGCAGCAATTACCAGGCCTTCCTCCAGGCCTACCGCGATAGCCCGGCGCCGGCCCGTAGCATGGGCGTGGAGCAGCCCCTGGGCGCCGCGTTCAACCAGGTGCGCACCGACCTGATCGAATCGCACAAGGAGGCCCTGGAACACATCACCCGCAGTGAGGAGCACACCCGCGACCATGCCCTGCTGGTCAGCGGCGTACTTGGCCTGATGGGCCTGGTGGTTCTGGTCCTGGGCTTCATTACTGCGCACAACATCGCCCGGCGCTTCGGCCAGCCGATCGAAGCCTTGGCCCAGGCGGCCGATCAACTTGGCAAGGGCAATTTCGACGTCACCCTGCCGGTCACCCAGGCCACCGAACTGAACCAGCTGACCCGCCGCTTCGGCTTGATGGCAGAAGCCTTGCGCAAGCACCAGGCCACCAACGTCGACGAGCTCCTGGCCGGCCAGCAACGCTTGCAGGCAGTACTGGACAGCATTGACGATGGCCTGCTGATCATTAACCGCCAAGGCCGCCTGGAACACCTCAACCCAGTAGCACAGCGCCAGCTGGGCTGGACCGACAGCCGTGTCGGCAGCAGCCTGGCCGAAGCCCTGCAGCGCCCGGAGCTGGAACAGCAGCTACGCCAGGTGCTGCGCGGCGGCAATCTGGACCGCCAGCCGGACGACCTGAGCATTGAGGTCGATGAAGAAACGCGCCTGCTCGCCTACAGCCTTACCCCGGTCAGCCATCCCCAAGGGCCGATCCTTGGTGCGGTGATGGTGCTGCACGATGTCACCGAGCAGCGAGCCTTCGAACGCGTGCGCAGCGAGTTCGTGCTGCGCGCTTCCCACGAGCTGCGTACCCCGGTGACCGGGATGCACATGGCCTTCGGCCTGTTGCGCGAGCGGCTCAGGTTCCCCCCCGAAGCGCGCGAGCATGACCTGCTGGAAACCATCGGCGAGGAAATGCAGCGCCTGACCCAGTTGATCAACGACCTGCTCAACTTCAGCCGCTACCAGAGCGGAATGCAGAAGCTCGACCTGGCCCCGTGCGCCATCGACGAGCTGCTGGAGCGCGCACAACAGCGCTTTGCCGAACCGGCGGCGCACAAGCAGATCGAGTTGATCACCGAACTGGAGCCGCCGCTGCCGCGTATCCAGGCCGATGTCACCCAGCTGGACCGGGTGCTGGATAACCTGTTGCACAATGCCATCCGCCATACCGCCAGCGGCGGGCGTATCCGCCTGCACGCACGACGGCATGCGGAACGGGTGATCATCAGTGTCGAAGATAACGGCGAGGGCATTGCCTATGGGCAACAAGGCCGCATCTTCGAACCCTTTGTCCAGGTAGGGCGCAAGAAAGGCGGCGCGGGGTTGGGGCTGGCCTTGTGTAAAGAGATCGTGCAGCTGCATGGCGGGCGCATGGGCGTGTTTTCCCGGCCAGGGCAGGGGACCCAGTTCTACATGGCGCTGCCGGTCTGACGGCTCGTGACACGCCCCCTGTAGGAGCGGCCTTGTGTCGCGATGGGCTGCGCAGCAGCCCCCTGCGATTTATGCACTGTGGCCTGGATCCTGGGGCTGCTTTGCAGCCCATCGCGACACAAGGCCGCTCCTACAGGGATCTCGCAAGCCAGCAGCAATCGCTCAATGCTCAACCCGCCGCGGCAGCTGTCCGCGGGTCACCAGTTCGGCAAACTGCCGGGCATTGAGTGGCCGCGCAAACAGCCAGCCCTGGCCATAATTGACCCCTTCGCTGTTCAGCAGCACAGCCTGGTCTTCACACTCGATGCCTTCGGCAATCACCCGCAAGTGCAGGTCATGAGCCATGCGGATGATATGCGGGGCAACACCGCTGCTGGCGGCATCGTGCCCCAAGGCATCGATAAAGGCCTTGTCGATCTTCAGGCAGTCCACTGGCAGGGTCTGCAGGTAGGCCAGGCTGCAGTAGCCCGTACCAAAGTCATCGATCAGCACCTGATGCCCCACCGCGCGCAGCGCCTGCAGGTTGTCGCGGGCCACCACCACGTCGATCAGCCCGCGCTCAGTCACTTCGAAGGCAATCTGGCTGGCCGCCACCCGGTGCAACGCCAGCAAGCGCGCCGCCACCCGGCCAATGCGCGGCACCATCACATCGCAGGCCGCCAGGTTCACCGAAATGTACAAGTTTGGGTGCGAGCGCAGCAACTGCCCGAGTTGCTCCAGCACACGCTGCAGGACAAAGTCGGTGATCTGCCGAATCTGCCCGGTGTTCTCCGCCAGCGGAATGAAGAGGTCCGGGCTGGTCAGGGTGCCATCCGGGCGACGCCAGCGCACCAGGGCCTCGGCCCCCACACAGCGCCGGCTGTCGAGCTCGAAGATCGGCTGGTAGAGCACCTGCAGCTCGCCGCGGCGCAAGGCATTTTGCAGCTCCGAGCTCATCGAGCGCCGCTGCAGGATCAGTTGCAGCACCAGCCAACCGATGCAGCAGGCCGCCAGTACACTGCCAGGGAACAGCAGCCAGAGCATGCCGTTCATCCTCAACGGCAGGCTCGCCCGTGGGGCGATCAGCACCAACTGGTAATCCGGCGACTTGGTTGGCATGCGATAGATCAGGCGGTCGCTGAGTTCGAGCAGCGCCTTGTGGCTGGTCGACCAGGCCGAGGGCGGCGGCCATACCTGCGGTGGGCCCAGCACGGGGATCGCCCGGGTGCCGTGGTCCAGCACCACCACCAGGCTTCCGCCCGGTGGCAGGTCGACTACATCGGTCAGGTGCCCACGGGAGGTGGACACCACGAACTTGCCCCGCCCCAGCATCAGCGCGGCCAGGTTCTCGTTCGGTTCGGTCGTGGTGTTCAGCCAGTAGCTGTAGGTCGGCCCCTGGATATCGGGGGCGCGCAACGGCTCGAACGCGCGCTCATCACCGCGGTTGGAGCACACGACATCACCGTCCACGTAGGCGGCTTCATAAATGAAGCGTGAACTCAGGCCTACCTGCTGCAATGCCGTCAGCATCGCCGGGCTGCAGCCGCGCAAGGGCTGCGCCTGCAGCAGGTCGACCCCTTCGCGCAACTGGCCGAACACCTGCTCGAGGCGCTCGAGAAAGCGTTCGCCCTGGGCATTCATCTGTGCACTCTCGCTTTGCTTCATCTGTTGCAAGGCAATGCCGATGCTGGCAGAGAGCAACAGTGCCGCGCTGGCCAGTGCTGCCAATGTGGCCAGCATCCAGGGACGGTAAAAAATTTGGCGCAGCAAGGCGATGAGGGCTGACATCGAAGGCATCCGGTTGATAACTAAGGTATAGCAACTGGATCAGGAATCACCTTCGCCGTTGGGCGCTTCGTTTCCTTGTTGGGATATTGGCCACCTCCCAAGGCTGCGCTGTCGCGCAGAGAACTCGGTATGCAAGCGCGACACGGACCCTGTGGGAGCGGGCGTGCCCGCGAAGAAGTAAACGCGGTGGCTGGCACCGGCTACGCCGGTGTTCGCGGGCGCGCCCGCTCCCACAGCGTCCGCGTAGCCTCGCTGACGGCTCAACGCATCCGGTTGAGCACTTGCAGCATCGCCGCCGTCTGCGCATCCGGCATGCCATCGAAGCGCTGCGGGCGGAAACGCATCTGGAACGCGGCGATTACATGGCGGGTGGCAACATCCAGTACCCCAGTCTGCTCGAGCGCATAGCCAAACCGCGCCAGCTCCTGCTGGTACCAGCCAACGCTCGGCGGGTTGACGCTGAAATAGGCCTGCTGCCGTGCCACGGCATTGGCGTCCGGCCAGACACCCAGCCCGGCGTCGGCCAGGCGCTTCCACGGGAACAGCGGCCCCGGGTCCAGCTTGCGCAGCGGCGCGATATCGCTGTGGCCAATGATGTGCCGTGGCTCGATATTGTTACGTTTGACGATGTCCTTGAGCAGCGCGATCAGTGACTGGACCTGCGCTTCGCTATAAGGGTGCCAGACCCGGCCATTCGGCGTGTCGGTGAAGCCCGGGTTGACGATTTCGATACCAATGGAGGATGAGTTCAACCAGGTTCGCCCCTGCCACTGGCTATCACCGGCATGCCAGGCGCGGCGGCTTTCATCCACCAGCTGGTACACCGTCGCCGGGCCGTCACCGATCAGATAATGGCTGCTTACTTCGCCATGGGTGAGCAACGCCAGGGAACGCTCCAGCGAAGCATTGGTGTAGTGCAGGACAACGAACTGGATGCGGTTGTCCTGATTGGCCGAAGGGTGGCTACGGTCGATGCGCAGGCCCGTCGAGCAACCGGCGGCAGTCAACAGCAGGAAGGAAATCAGGGTTTTCTTAAGCGTGGAAAGCACGTCAATAGCCTCAGCGAATGAGCGCTACAGTATAACGTGCTCGCCAAGGGGCGTGCTTGCCGCGAGTCTGCGGCTGGCGGCTATGCCTGTTCCACGCGATTGCGCCCCAACTCCTTGGCCCGGTAGAGCGCCGCATCTGCGCGCTTGAGCACCTGGTCACCGCGCTCGCCAGAACGGAATGCACCCAGGCCGATGGATGTGGTGATCACCACCCTTTCGCCCTTGAAGTGGAACGGGCATGCCTCGACCGCGGCCCGCAGCGCCTCGGCCATCTGGGCGGCTACGGCCGGCGAGGTCTGCGGCAGCAGCAGGACAAACTCCTCGCCGCCAAAGCGGGCGATGAAATCACGGCTGCGCAGGCGCTTGCGCAACTGGTCGGCGACGATCTTCAGTACCTTGTCCCCGGCCAGGTGCCCATAGCCGTCGTTGATACGCTTGAAATGGTCCAGATCGAGGATCGCCATCGCCAGATGACCGCCGTGCGCCTGCCATTCGAGTATTTCCCGCTCGACCCGCTCGCTCCACGCCGCGCGGTTGGGCAGGCCGGTAAGGGGATCGAGCAGGGCCTTCTGGCGCTGCTCTTCCAGGTGCTCGCGGTAGCCGAGCGCCTCCTGCTCCATGTTCGCCACCCGTTCCGACAGCCCTTGCAGGCGCCCCGCCAGCTCCTGCTCGCGGCGATCGCGCTCGTGCTTGTGCTCGTCCATGGTCACCAGCAGGCCTTCCAGGCGGTTTTCCAGAATGTGCTTGAGGCTGTCCACATCGGCGGCACCTTGCACACTGCTCTGCAGCCCATCGACGTGCTCACGCAACTGGGTATCCAGTTCGCGGGCGGCCGAGCTGTTGTCGGCATGACCGGCGCTGGCCTCGTGCAGGTGGCTCTGGAAACCTTCCAGCCGTTCGTTGAGCTGCTGCAGGTAGGTTTCGAATTCGTGCTGGCCGCTGTCAGTGATCGCCAGCATGAGCACCGCCAGGTCGTCCAGCACGGGGATCAGCTCATACCAGTTCAAGCCGCGGGCCACCCGCTCGCGCATGTTCAGTGCCTGGGCCTTGTGCCGCTCCGGCAAGCTGAGGTCATCGAGCAGACCGATCAGGGTATGCTCGATGTGCGCGGCGACCTGGCTGTAAGGCGGCTCTACCGCGTAGGGCAGGGCATAGGGGCCGTCTTCGCCGAAGCTCTCCTCGAGGGTTTGTACCGGTTCTGCTTCAGCCGGCGGCTCGCTGGCGGCAACTTCCGGGGCTGGCTCCAGTTCGGCCGTTTCGATCAACGCCGGGCCAGCAGCCTCCAGCTCGGGTGTGGGCGCCACGGGCACCTCGACAACAGCTGGCAGCGGCTGCAGCGCGTCCACGTCGTCGGCATCGACCCTGCCCGGCGCCACCTCGGTAACAGGCAGCGCCACAAGGGCTGGCTGGCCTTGCGCGTCATCCTCGCGGCTACCGAACAAACGCTGCAGGAACCCGGGCCGGGCGTCTTCTTCCGACTTGCCCAGCGCTGACAGCGCACGGCCCTGCAAGCCACTCAACTCACCTAGCAACGGCGGCAGGTCGCGGGACTGGGCCACGCCACCGTCGAGCTTCTTCGCCAGTTTTTTCAACGGCCGCGATACATCGTTTGGCAGCGGCAGGCCTTGCAGTTGAGCGACCAGCGCGGCCAGCGCATCGCTGACCTGATTCATGCGGGTTTCCCGGCGGTGCTCGGAGTCCAGCACCGCTTTCTCAAGGCGCGGAATGAGCCCGGCAAGGCCGGCATCCATGTTGTCGCTGCGGATGACCTCGCGCATTTCCTTCATGCACTCGTCCACTACCTTGTCGCTGCCTTCGGCAGCCAGGGTGCTGCGTACCAGGCCGCGGCGCAGCAGGTCGAGACGGGCGTCCCAACGGCGCTCGAGCTTTTCCTGCTGCTCGATGCTTTTCAGGTATTTTTCTTTCCAGCGCTCAGCGTCTTCAGTCATGCCCGGGTCCGCAAACGGTGATGGCAATTAGCTCAGGACCGGCAGCGTATCCACAGTCAATGCATCAGGCAATCGAATCTCGACAGCAACGGGAAGGTGGTCGGAAATCGGCTGCGCCAGCACCTCGACACGCTCCAGCGTGAGGCTTGGGCTGAGCAGGATGTGGTCCAGACAACGCTGTGGGCGCCAGCTGGGGAAGGTGGCCTCGACTTGCGGAGCAATCAGGCCCAGGTCGCGCAACGGTGAGTGCTGCAGCAGGTCGGTAGCATGAGTATTCATGTCACCCATCAGCACCTGGTGGCGGTAGCCGCCAATCAGCTCGCGGATGTAGCCCAGCTGCAGGGCGCGGGTCTTGGCGCCGAGGGCCAGGTGCATCATCACCACGATCAGCGCATCTTCACCCTCGCCAAAACGCACCAGGATCGCGCCACGCCCAGCCGGGCCAGGCAACGGGTGGTCCTCGAGCAACTGCGGCTTCAGGCGGCTGAGCACGCCATTGCTGTGCTGGGCAAAACGGCCAAGGTTGCGGTTGAGTTGCTGGTACCAGTAGGGGAAAGCGCCAAGATGGGCCAGGTGCTCGACCTGGTTGACGTAGCCCGAGCGCAGGCTGCCGCCATCGGCCTCCTGCAAGGCCACCAGGTCGAAGTCGCCCAACAGTTGGCCAATCTTCTGCAGGTTGCCGGCACGCCCGTTGTGCGGCAGCAGGTGCTGCCAGCTGCGGGTCAGATAATGCCGGTAGCGCTCGGTGCTGATGCCAACCTGGATATTGAAGCTGAGCAGCCGCAGGCGACCATCCTCGGGCAGGCCAGGGGCCTGCAGGTGATGTTCGTTGACCTGCGGCTGGTGCAGGCCAATGCCACGCGCGGTTCTGAAGCGGCGCATGGGTAACGCCGCTTACTTAGCGGCGCGCTCCTTGTCGATCAGTTGGTCGGCAACGTTCAGTACGCCTTCCGGCCCGCCGGCGGTACCCAGGTCGAAGCGGTACTTGCCGTTGACCACCATGCTCGGTACGCCGGTGATCTCGTACTTCTTCGCCAGTTCCTTGGCCTGGTTGACCTGGCCTTTGATGGCGAACGAGTTGAAGGTGGCGAGGAACTTGTCCTTGTCCACGCCCTGGGTGGCGAGGAAGTCGGCCATGTCCTGCGGGTCGGTCAGGCGCTTGCGCTGGTTCTGGATGGCATCGAACACAGCGGCGTGCACCTTCTGCTCGACGCCCATGGCTTCGAGGGTCAGGAACATCTGGCCGTGGGCATCCCATGGGCCACCGAACATGGCTGGCACGCGCTTGAAGTTGACATCCTTGGGCAGTTTCTCGACCCACGGGTTGATGGTCGGCTCGAAGTGGTAGCAGTGTGGGCACCCATACCAGAACAGCTCGACCACTTCGATCTTGCCAGGCACGGAAACCGGAACAGGGTTGCTCAGCTCGAGGTATTCCTTGCCGGCGACAGGCTCGGCGGCCTGGACGGCAGTCATACCGAGTACGCTGGCAGCGACCAGCGCGGCGCTGAGAATCAGTTTACGCATGCTTTACTCCTGGGCAGTCATTGGTCGCCACGACGCGACCTGCACTGAGACAGGCCGGGAAGGGGCCGAGTTCTGTAGTGTAACGGCTGCGGACGGAAAAAAGGGCGGTCCGGCCGCCCTTTAATCATTGGCCTGCAACATTAACTGAAAGTTAATGCAGCCCCTGGATGTAGCTGGCCAACGCCTCGATGTCGTGGTTGCTCAGCTTGCCGGCGATGGTGCGCATGGTCATGGCATCGCCATCGTTGGTGCGGTTGCCTTCGCGGAAGTCGGTGAGCTGCTTGGTTACATACTGCGCGTGCTGCCCCCCCAGGTGCGGGAAGCCGGCCAGGGCGATACCCGCGCCGTTCGGCGAGTGGCAGCCGGTGCAGGCAGGCATGCCTTTTTCCAGGTCACCGCCGTTGAACAGCGCCCGGCCGCGTTCGACAAGCTTGGGATCGGCGGCGCCCACGCTGCCTTTCTGGCTGGAGAAGTAGGCGGCGATATCGGCCAGGTCCTGGTCGCTGAACGCGGCCAGCATGCCGGTCATTTCCAGCACGGTTCGCTTGCCCGACTTGATATCGTGCAGTTGTTTTTCGAGGTAGCGCTGGCCTTGGCCGGCCAGTTTCGGGAAGTTCGGTGCCAGGCTGTTGCCGTCGGGGTTGTGGCAGGCGCCACAGACGGCAGTCTTGGCCTGGCCGGCGGCGGCATCGCCTTTGACGGGTTGCGCAGCAGTGGCCGCACCTGCGACACCCAGGGTCAACAGCAGACTCACGACTAGTTTGTTCATCAGCTAATCCAACACGGCTAAGGGTGAAATGTTATGTATCGGGACTGCCACTCATCCAAAGGATGACCAAACGGTAGTCCTCGGCACTGCAGTCCATGCACAATCCACGCGGCGGCATAGCCTTGAAACCCTGGGTCACGTGCTTCACCAGTACATCCATGCCTTGCGCCAGCCTTGGCTCCCATGCTGCCCGGTCACCCTGCCTGGGTGCCTGTGGCAACTGCCCGGCGTGACAGGCCGCACACGTGCGGTTGTACAACACCTCGGGATCCTGTGTAGCCTGTGCGCTGTAAAACGGCAGGAACATACCGACAGCAAGCAGCCATTTCGCCATGCGGAACGACCTTCAGGGTTGGGGGCCGCGCTGCGTTCTGTTGCGCGAGCTATTGTTCGACACCCCATGCCCGTTCTCCTTCGCCGGGAGAATGAGCACACAAAAACTGGGGCATTATATACTTCCGCCATCCAAACGGAAACGACACCGCTTGCCAGGCTCGGGCCCAAAGAGTCAGGCAACACCCACATCGGATATCCCATGCAAGTCAAGAACCCCATCCTCGGCCTCTGCCAGAAAGCCAAATTCGCCCTCAGCGCTGCCAAGGTCGAACAATGCCCGGACGACCAGGGTTACGAGGTGGCTTTCGCCGGCCGCTCCAACGCCGGCAAATCCAGCGCCCTCAATACCCTGACTCATGCCAGCCTGGCGCGCACCTCGAAAACCCCCGGGCGCACCCAGCTGTTGAATTTCTTCAGTCTGGACGATGAACGGCGTTTGGTCGACCTGCCGGGCTACGGTTATGCAAAAGTCCCGATTCCGCTCAAGCAGCACTGGCAGAAACACCTGGAAGCCTACCTGGGCAGCCGGGAGTGCCTGCGTGGCGTGATCCTGATGATGGACGTGCGCCACCCGATGACCGACTTCGACAAGATGATGCTCGACTGGGCCAAGGCCAGCAGCATGCCGATGCACATCCTGCTCACCAAGGCTGACAAGCTGACCCACGGCGCGGGCAAGAACACCCTGCTCAAGGTGCAGTCGGAAATCCGCAAGGGCTGGGGCGATGGCGTGACCATCCAACTGTTCTCGGCGCCCAAGCGCCTGGGCGTGGAGGAGGCCTACCGAGTGCTGGCGGACTGGATGGAGCTGGAAGACAAACCAGTAGCCTGAGGCCTGCATCGTCCCCTCCGGGGGACGTTACTGTGGGAGCGGGCGTGCCCGCGAAGAATCCAGCGCGGAGCATGGCCTGGGCTTCGCCCAGGTTCGCGGGCACGCCCGCTCTCATCAAACAAAATGCAACCCACTGTTTTTTAAGCACTCAGGCAGCCACCAGTTGATACCCCAGTTTCCGGGCTTTGCGAAGCAAAGCCCGGA
>NZ_NEJR01000026.1:0-52832 GCF_002113165.1 Pseudomonas sp. B19(2017) | reverse complement strand
TCCGGGCTTTGCTTCGCAAAGCCCGGAAACTGGGGTATCAACTGGTGGCTGCCTGAGTGCTTAAAAAACAGTGGGTTGCATTTTGTTTGATGAGAGCGGGCAAGCCCGCGAAGAGGCCAGCACAGGCGACGGAAATGTTCAGGGCAAATAAAAAAGGCCGCTGCAAGCCGCAGCGGCCAATCGAGACGTTAGATCAAGGAGCTTCAAAATCTACGTCGGTGAACCTCGCAGGCCTGAAAGGCGGGGGGGAGAGCCCTTCATGCCGGCCAGTGAGTTAAGAATAAGCGCCTGATCCTGTGGGAAAAATAGCCGCTTATGACATTCACCTTTACGTATCGGGCAATAGTGCCGCAGGCGTTCAGCCTGCGGGCGAATAGCCCATGCGCCAGCTGGTTTCCCGGGCTGCCGCCAGCAGCCGTTGAGCCGCCGGGCCATGCTCGTCGGCATGGAAGATCGACGTAGGCCCGACCACGGTCATCACCGCGGCGATCTGCCCCATGGCATTGAACACCGGGGCCGACAGCGCGTCCACGCCCGGCATCAATAGCCCATGTACATGGTGCAGACCACGTTGACGAATGCCCGCCAGCACCGGCTGGTAGTCGGCAGCGCTGTGCTGCAGGGCGGCCAGTTCCCGGTCACGCAACTCCACGGTCTCGCGCTCGGGCAGGTAGGCGGCAAACACCAGCCCTGTAGACGACGTGAGCAGCGGCAATACCGAGCCGATCTGCGTTACCACGGTGACCGCGCGCACTGCCGGCTCGATGCTGACCACTGTCGCGCCCTGGTTGCCCCACACGGCAACGAAGCAGCTCTCGTTCAGTTCATCGCGCAACTGCGACAACGGCAGCGCGGCAATCTTCAGCACATCGATGCTGCCCAGCGCCGCCAGCCCTACCCGAAGTGCCTCGCGCCCCAGGCCGTAATGGTTGGTGGCCGCATCCTGCTCGGCAAAGCCGCTGGCGATCAAGGCCTGCAGGTAGCGGTGCACCTTGCTCGCCGGCATTTGCACGTGTTCCGCCAGGCGCGACAGGGAGGTGGACGGGGAGAGCTCGGCAAGGGCCTTGAGGATGTCGGTGCCGACCTCCGCCGAGCGGACTTTCTGCTTGCCGTTGTCGGCGGGGGAGCTGGCTTTGACCATGGACATTTACTTCCGGATTCTTCGAGTCGCGCCTTTATAGCTTGACGCATTGTTCGTAGCAAATTACGTTATTCGTAATCTGATTACGATAAAAACAATGCAGACGCGCTGCCATCCCGCCCCGGGCCAGCAGCCAGCTGCCAGCAACGGCTCGGCCAGAGCCCGGAGGCATCGATGAATCGCGATACGTCACCCGACCTTCACTACCTCAGCGGCTTCGGCAACGAGTTTGCCAGCGAAGCGCTGCCAGGGGCCTTGCCGGTCGGGCAGAACTCGCCGCAGAAGGCGCCCTATGGGTTGTATGCCGAGTTGCTTTCGGGCACGGCGTTCACCATGACCCGCAGCGAACTGCGCCGCACCTGGCTGTACCGTATTCGTCCGTCTGCCTTGCACCCGCGTTTCGAGCGCCTGGCGCGCCAGCCGCTGGCCGGCCCGCTGGGGGCCATCACCCCCAACCGCCTGCGCTGGAACCCCCAGCCGATCCCCGCCGAGCCGACCGACTTCATCGAAGGCTGGCTGCCCATGGTGGCCAACGCCACTGCAGAAAAGCCGACCGGCGTGAGCATCTACATCTACCGCGCCAACCGTTCCATGGAACGGGTGTTCTTCAACGCCGACGGTGAACTGCTGCTGGTGCCGGAACAGGGCCGCCTGCGCATCGCCACCGAGCTTGGGGTGATGGACGTCGAGCCGCTGGAAATCGCCGTGATCCCGCGTGGCATGAAGTTCCGTGTCGAACTGCTCGACAGCCAGGCCCGCGGCTACATCGCCGAAAACCACGGCGCGCCGCTGCGCATCCCCGACCTGGGCCCGATCGGCAGCAATGGCCTGGCCAACCCGCGTGACTTCCTTACCCCGGTGGCGCGCTACGAAGAGGCCGAGGGCCCGGTGCAACTGGTGCAGAAGTTTCTTGGCGAACACTGGGCTTGCGAACTGCAGCACTCCCCACTGGACGTGGTCGCCTGGCACGGTAGCAACGTGCCGTACAAGTACGACCTGCGCCGCTTCAACACCATCGGCACGGTCAGCTTTGACCACCCGGACCCGTCGATCTTCACTGTACTGACTTCGCCGACCAGCGTGCATGGCCTGGCCAACATGGACTTCGTGATCTTCCCGCCACGCTGGATGGTGGCCGAGAACACCTTCCGTCCACCATGGTTCCACCGCAACCTGATGAACGAATTCATGGGCCTGATCAACGGTGCCTACGACGCCAAGGCCGAGGGCTTCGTGCCGGGTGGTGCCTCACTGCACGGGGTGATGAGTGCCCATGGCCCCGACGCTGAAACCTGCGAAAAGGCTATTGCTGCCGACCTGGCGCCGCACAAGATCGACAACACCATGGCCTTCATGTTCGAGACCAGCCAAGTGCTGCGCCCGAGCCTGCAAGCCCTTGAATGCCCGCAGTTGCAGGCCGACTACGATAGCTGCTGGGCCACCTTGCCGAGCACCTTCAACCCGAACCGGAGATAACCCATGAACCAGACCGCCATTGCCCGTAGCTGGGTCGAGCACGCCAACGGGCACAGCGACTTCCCGCTGCAGAACCTGCCGTTGGGCATCTTCAGCCGGCCGGGTGAAGCCAGGCGCTGTGGCGTGGCCATCGGCGACGCGATCCTTGACCTGGAGGCGGTGTTGGCCGCCGGCCTGTTCGACGGTGCCGCCAAGGCCGCCGTCGAGGCCACCCGTGGCGGGGCGCTGAACGCCTTCTTCGCCCTCGGCCGCGGTGCCCGCGTTGCCCTGCGCGAGCGCCTGCAGGTGCTGCTGGGCGAGCACAGCGAACACCAGGCTGCGCTGCAGGCCGCACTGTATCCAGCCAGCGCTTGCCAGCTGCATGTACCGGCGCAGATCGGTGACTACACCGACTTCTACGTGGGCATCGAGCACGCCAAGAACGTGGGCAAGCTGTTCCGCCCCGACAACCCGTTGCTGCCCAACTACAAGTACGTGCCAATCGGTTATCACGGCCGCGCCTCGACCATCCGCCCGTCCGGCACCGATGTGCGCCGGCCCAAGGGCCAGACCCTGCCGGCGGGGCACACCGAGCCAAGCTTCGGCCCCTGCGCGCGCCTGGACTATGAGCTGGAGCTGGGTATCTGGATCGGCCAAGGCAACGACATGGGCCAGGCAATCCCGGTAGGCGATGCCGCCGAGCACGTGGCCGGCCTGTGCCTGCTCAACGACTGGTCGGCGCGTGATATCCAGGCCTGGGAATACCAGCCGCTGGGCCCGTTCCTGTCCAAGAGTTTCATCACCACCGTCTCGCCCTGGGTGGTCACCGCCGAAGCGCTGGAGCCGTTCCGCTGTGCCCAGCCGGCGCGCCCGGAAGGCGACCCGCAGCCATTGTCGTACTTGCTGGACAAGCGTGACCAGGCCGCCGGTGCATTCGATATCGAGCTCGAGGTACTGCTGCTGACCGAGCGCATGCGCGAGCAAGGCCTTGCCCCGCAGCGCCTGACCCTGAGCAACACCCGCAGCATGTACTGGACCGTGGCGCAACTGGTCGCGCACCACAGCGTCAACGGCTGCCAGCTGCAACCGGGCGACCTGTTCGGTTCGGGCACGCTGTCGGGCGCCACGCCAGGTTCGTTCGGCAGCCTGCTGGAGATCACCGAAGGTGGCAAGCACCCGGTGGAACTGGCCAGCGGCGAGGTGCGCAAGTTCCTCGAAGACGGCGACGAGATCATCCTGCGCGCCCGTTGCGCGCGTGATGGCGTGGCCAGCATCGGCTTCGGCGAATGCCGTGGCACGGTCATTCCGGCCAACTGAGGAGGCACGGGCATGGAGCTGTACACCTATTACCGTTCCACCTCGTCCTACCGGGTGCGCATTGCCCTGGCACTGAAGGGGCTGGCCTACCAGTCCCTGCCGGTCAACCTGCTGCAGGGTGAGCAGCGCGGTGAAGGTTATGTCGCCGTCAACCCGCAGGGCCGCGTGCCTGCCTTGCGCACTGACGGCGGTGAGCTGCTGGTGCAGTCGCCGGCGATCATCGAGTACCTGGAAGAGGTTTATCCACAGCCCGCGCTGCTGCCTGCCACGGCCGAGGCGCGCGCCAAGGTGCGGGGCGTGGCGGCGATCATCGGCTGCGACATCCATCCATTGCACAACGTCAGCGTGCTCAACCGGCTGCGTCAGGCCGGCCAGGACGAGAGCCAGGTCAACCAGTGGATCGGCCACTGGATCAGCCAAGGGCTGGCGGCAGTGGAGCAGCTGATTGGTGATCACGGCTTCTGCTTCGGTGGTGAGCCGGGCCTGGCGGATGTCTACCTGATTCCGCAGTTGTACGCGGCCGAACGCTTCAACATCGACCTCGACAGTTTCCCGCGCATCCTGCGGGTTGCCGCCCTGGCGGCGGGGCACCCGGCGTTCGCCCAGGCCCACCCGGCACAGCAGCCGGACAGCCCGGCTCAGTGAATGGAACGGTTCGCCGCCGGAAGCTTGCCGATACGTTCGGACAGTTTCAGGCGCTGGACCGGGTCTTCGGTCAGCAGTAACGCATGCTCCAGGTCGAAGCGCTCGGCCTGTGGGCAATCCAGGTGCTGGTAGAGCGAGGCGCGGGTCACGTAGTCGCTGGCCTGTACCGGCCCCAGTTGCATGACCCGTTCGGCATCGATCAGCGCCGCCAGGTGGTCGTCGTTGCTGATGTGCAACTGACGCAGGTTGCGTGACAGGCGTTGCAGCATCTGCTGCGGGCTGGCGCTGCGCATGTGTTCGCCAGTCAGCGCCAGCTGCGGGCCGAACTGGCGCGCCAGCAGCTCCCGGCAATCGTTGGGGTACAGGCGCCGGCCACCGCAGGGGTCAAGCAGATGATCGGCACCCGGTACGCGTAGAAGGAAATGGCCAGGGAAGCCTACGCCCTCAAGGGGAATGGACAGGCGCCGGGCCAGCTCCAGGGCGAGGATGGCCAGCGCCAGCGGTTGGCCTCGGCGGCGTTGCAGTACCTTGTCCATCATCGCAGCATGCGGGCGCAGCGGGTGGTATTCATCCTGCTGGAAGCCCAGGGCATTGAGTTGGCGCAGCAGTGGCTGGGCCAGTTCGCACAGCGGCAGCATCGGCAGGTTTGCGCTGATCTCGCGCTGTAGTGCCTGCAGCATGGCAAGGCTGGCCGCGGGCTCGACGCTGCGGTCGTGCTCGGCGGCAATCCATAATGCGGCTTCCAGCAGGGCGACGGGCTCGCGTTCCAGGCAGGCCAGGCAGGCTTGACGTGGCTTCATGGGCTTCTCCACACACGCTTGAGTATTAGCCGTGGCGCGTGGTTTCGTCCAGTGGTCCGGCGGCGGCGCCAGCCCAGGGGCCGTGCCTATACTGGAAGGAGCACCTCTCAGGGGAGCCTGTCGATGTTCGCGCTGATGCAAAGCACCCGTACCCAGTCGCTGCACTTGTTCACCGACCCGCCCACCGGGTTGAAGGCTGTGGTGGCGATCCACAGTGAGCAGTTGGGCCCCGCGATGGGCGGTTGCCGCTATCTCCCTTATGCCGATGATGAAAGCGCCATGACCGACGCCATTCGCTTGGCCCAGGGCATGAGCTACAAGGCGGCGCTGGCCGGCCTGCCACTGGGGGGCGGCAAGGCGGTGATCATGCGCAACCCGCATGTGGAAAACCGCGCCGCGCTGTTCGAGGCCTTTGGCCGCTTCATCGACAGCATGCAAGGGCGCTTCATCATCGCCGTGGACAGCGGCACCTCGACCCTGGACATGGACTGCATTGCCCAGAGCACTCCCCATGTGACCAGCACCACGGCCTCGGGAGACCCCTCACCGCATGCGGCGATGGGGGTTTTTGCCGGCATTCGCGCGACCACTTCGTTCCGCCTTGGCAGTGATAACCTGCAAGGGCTGCGGGTGGCGGTGCAAGGGCTGGGTAATGTCGGTTATGCGCTGGCGGAGCAACTGCATGCGGCGGGGGCGGACCTGCTGGTAAGCGATCTGGACCCTGGGCGGGTGCGGCTGGCGGTGGAGCAGTTCAATGCCCATCCGGTGACCAACGATGCCTTGATCAGCACGCCTTGCGATATCTTTGCCCCTTGCGGCGTGGGGCCGGTGTTGAACGGGCAGAGCGTGATGCAGCTGCGTTGCGCGGCAGTGGCGGGTTCGGCCAACAACCAGCTGACCACCTTGCAGGTAGCTGACCAGCTGGAGTCGCGCGGGATACTGTATGCGCCCGATTACGTAATCAATGCCGGTGGGTTGATCTACGTGGCACTTACCCATCGTGGCGAAGACCTGGGAACCATCACTGCGCACCTGGCGCGGATACCTTCACGGCTGACCGAAGTGTTTGGTCATGCGCAGGCTGAGAAGCGCTCGCCGGCGCGGGTGGCGCAGATGCTGGCGGAGCGGTTGTTGTACGGCTGAAAATCAACGTTGGCCTTGCTGGCCTATTCGCGGGTAAACCCGCTCCCACAGGTATCGCACAGGTCTTGAACACTGTGGAGTACCTGTGGGAGCGGGTTTACCCGCGAAGCAGGCGCCGTCGATATCACTCGACTGCACCGCCCTCGAGCAACTCGGCCAATGCATCCGGCTGGCTCTTGAACGCACGGGCGAACACATCGCGGTTCTTGGCCATGTAGATACCGGCTTCCTCGACCTGCTGTTCGGTCAGCGAGGGCACTGCCTTGTGCAGTACTTCGGCCAGGCGCTCGGCCAGTTCGAGCATCTTGTCGTGACGGTCTGCTTCGGCCTTATCCATGAACAAGCGCTCCGGGTCGCGGCTGCTGCGGTACACCACTTCGACGGCCATTCATCACCTCTATGCCTTTTGCTGGTTGTGTCACGATTTACTGTATCTATATACAGTAATGGCATTTGCCACCACCACGCAACCTGATTCTTCTGCCAAAAGCCTAGTACACAGGTGCCTTGCGGCAATCGGTCGCCTTCCAAGCCAGGGGCCTGGCCCTTTAACTGCATGGCACAAGCGTCACAGCGGTGACGCATCATCCTTCAAGACGTATCGGGGAATGGAACATCGTGAACATCAAATGGGCAGAAAAGCTGCGCAAGGGCCTGCACGGCTCGGCCGACTCGCTGGGCAACCTGTGCGTTGAGGCATTCCACTACCTGGCACTGTTCGGCATCGGCGCGATCACCGCCTATGCGGCGGTGGTGACGTTCATGGACATGCTCGGCAAGGGCGAGGTCAGTGTCGATGACATCCTGCTGCTGTTCATCTACCTGGAGCTGGGCGCGATGGTCGGCATCTACTTCAAGACCAACCACATGCCGATCCGCTTCCTGCTGTACGTGGCCATCACCGCACTGACCCGCCTGCTGATCGGCGATGTCTCGCACCACAAGGCGCCGGACGCGGGGCTGTTGTACGTGTGCGGTGGCATCCTGTTGCTGGCGTTCGCAATCCTGGTGGTGCGCTACGCCTCGTATCGCTACCCCTCGACCAAAGTGCTGGATGCCAGCGGCAAGGAAGTGGAGGAGGGCAAATAACCCTCAGTTGGCGATGAAATGACGCGGCTCGTGGCGGGCGTCACGGGTCAGCGCGGCCAGCACCTGCAGGGGGTTCTGGCTGTGTTCGATGGCCAGGCCCAGGCGGATGCTGTCGATCACCCGCTGCAGGCGCACCGGGTCATTGCGCTGGGCCTGGGTGATGAGGCGCTTGGCGACCACGCCAGCGTCGTCGGAAAGGGTCAGCATGATGCTGCCGTCGAGGTTCGCAATGCTCAGGTTGACCCGGTATTCGGGGGCGAATGCAGCACTGATTCGTTCGAATGGGTTGTTCATGGTCATGCTTCTGCGGTGAATGATTGCAGAAGTTGACCGGGGAAGTTACCTGTTGGTTCAGCGCCACCGATCGATACAAACGAAAACGCCCGGCATCAGGCCGGGCGTTTTGCATTGCCGATCAGGCGTCCGGGTCACTCAGTTCCAGGGCGCCGCGCTTGCTGCGAAGCTTGCCGTAGAAGTGTTCCAGCGCATGGTTGAGCTTGGTGGCGGCACCATCGACCGCCTGGTCCAGCGAAGTGGCGGTGTGGGTCACGGAAATCGGTTGGTGGCCTTTGGGGCGAGCCTCCATCTGGCAGCGTTTGTCATGCGGTCCGGGCTTGGCGCCGTTCTCGTCGCGCAGGTGAACCTCGATGCGGGTGAGGTCGTCCTCGTAACGTTCCAGCGAGTTCTGCAGTGTGCTGCGGACCCACTGGTCGAGCCGGGCATTGCCTTCGAAATGGTTGCTGCTGTTGACCTGGATTTGCATGATTCAATCCTTATTCAGCTTGCTCGCATGGAGACGCGCCTAGGCCTTTGAGACCCTTGGTATTTCTGCGTCTCTTGACTCTAAGGTCAGGCAACGGCGAAACGAATTCAAGCCCTTTTTGAAAATAAATTTCTTGTTGCATTCTGGGCGACAGGCGGCACATCGCTCAGTCTTTGCTTATGAGAATTGAAATCATTATTATTGCAGGCCCGTAAACGCCCGGACCTTCGCCATGACGCGCAAAAACGCCGGCCTCTCGCCTAGCTATCGCCTGGCCGTGACCTCACGCAGCCTGGCCGCGCTGCTGGGCGGCTACGTGC
This sequence comes from Pseudomonas sp. B19(2017), assembly GCF_002113165.1. Classification (NCBI taxonomy): domain Bacteria; kingdom Pseudomonadati; phylum Pseudomonadota; class Gammaproteobacteria; order Pseudomonadales; family Pseudomonadaceae; genus Pseudomonas; species Pseudomonas sp. B19(2017). Next base: position 44,159 of record NZ_NEJR01000026.1, on the reverse strand, counting down.
TGGCGTCCGCGGCCAGCGTCTGCATTGCTCTGGTAGCGCCGCTGCCACGGGTTGATGCCACGCTCACTGGCCTGCTGCTGTCATTCGTCTTCTACCTGCTGGCGTTCATCTGGTGCTTCGCCTGCCGCAGCGCTTTGCGCGCCTGGCTGGGTGTGCTGGCGCCAAGCGTGCTGCTGGGGGTGATCAGCGGGTTGGCCTACTGGATGAAAACCCCATGAAAGAAGGCTTCCGCCAGGCAATGGCCTGGCTGCACACCTGGGCCGGCCTGATCTTCGGCTGGCTGTTGTTCGCCATCTTCCTCACCGGCACGCTGTCGTATTTCAAGGAAGAAATCACCCATTGGTCGCAGCCAGAAGTGCACCGCCATGCGCCGGACCCGGCCCATAGCCTGGAGGTGGCCCAGCGCTACCTGCAGGACAACGCCGGGCACTCGGGCACTTGGCTGATCCGCATGCCCAACGCACGCGAGGCCGCCTTGAGCGTGGGCTATCGCGACCCCAATGGCGGGCCGCGCGGCTTCGCCAGCAAAACCCTCGATACCCAGACCGGCCAGCCGGTAGAGGCTCGCGACAGTCGCGGTGGCGAGTTCTTTTACCGGTTCCACTTCCAGCTGCAGATGCCATACCCCTTCGGCCGCTGGCTGTCGACGTTCTGTGCCTTGATCATGCTGCTGGGGCTGGTCACCGGCATCATCACCCACAAGAAGTTCTTCAAGGAGTTCTTCACCTTCCGCCCCGGCAAGGGCCAGCGCTCGTGGCTGGACGGGCACAACGCCATCGGCGTGCTGGTGCTGCCGTTCCACCTGATGATCAGTTACAGCAGCCTGGTGCTGTTCATGTACATGGTGATGCCGGCGGGCATCATGGCCGGCTATGGCAATGACACCGGCAAGTACTTCAACGACTTGTTCGGCCGTAACGATGCGCCCAAGGCGGCCCATGTGGCCGCGCCGCTGGTACCGTTGCCAAGCCTGTACGCCAAGGTGCAGGGCCTGCAACCGGGCGCGCGTATCGGCCGTATCCAGGTGGAAAATGCCGGCGACAGCAATGCCCGCGTCACTTTCACCCAGTCCGCGGCCGACCATGTGGCCTATCGGCGCAGCGCCAACTGGACCTTCGATGGTGCCAGCGGTGCGCTGCTGAGCCAGGGCAAGCCGGAAAGCGGTGTAATGATGGCCGCCTTCAGCTTTGCCGGCCTGCACATGGGCAACTTCGCCGGGCCTTGGCTGCGCTGGCTGTACTTCTTCTTTGGCTTGGCCGGTACTGCGGTGATCGGCACCGGGCTGGTGATGTGGCTGGGCAAACGCCAGCTCAAGCATGCCGGGAGCGAACGCCTGCCGGGCGAGCTGCGCCTGGTCGAAGTGCTGAATATCGCCAGCATGAGCGGTCTGCTGCTGGCCGTGGCGGGCTTCTTCTGGGCCAACCGCCTGATCCCGACGGGTGTCGAAGGCCGAGCCGACTGGGAGGTCAACGCTTTCTTCACCGCCTGGGGCCTGTCGCTGGTACACGCCATGCTGCGCAGCGGGCGCCGGGCGTGGGGTGAGCAACTGGCGCTGGGCGCGCTGGCCTTTGCCTTGCTGCCGCTGCTCAATGGCCTGACCACCGGCCAGGGCCTGAACCATTCGCTGCAGACGGGTGACTGGGCCATGGCCGGCTTCGACCTGACCGCGCTGGGCACTGGCCTGTTCCTGGCCTGGCTGGCCGGCAAGATGTTGCGCAGCCCAAAGCCAATGGCCAAGCGCGCCTCTCGTGCAGCAAAGAAGCCAAGCACTCAAACGGCGGGGGCGAGCTGATGCTGGGTAATGCACTGATCGCTTACGCCGGCTTCGTTGCCCTGTGCCTGGCCATGGAAAAACACTTCGTCGACCTGCTCGGGCGCAAGCCGCGCCACGGGCAGTCGCGTCTGTTGCGCAGCGTCGGCTGGCTGCTGCTGGTGCTGTCGCTGGTGTTCAGTGTACAGCTGCGGGGCTGGGCCCATGGCCTGGTGGAGTGGACCGCCGTGCTGATGGCCGGGGTGACCCTGTGGGTGTTCGGCCTGCCCTACCAGCCCCGCCTGTTGCTGGGCCTGGCCGCCGCCAGCGTGGTGCTGGGGCCGTTGCTGACCGTGTTCGCCGAGTGAACCGGTGAGCGAGCCGGGCGACATGATCGAGGCGGATGCCGAAAGCGGCGGCGGGCGTGCGCGCTTCGTCCAGGTGTTCCAGGCCCAGCGGGCCCGCATGGAGGCACTGGTGAGCCGCCGGGTCGGCTGCCGGGCCACGGCATCGGACCTGGTGCAGGAGCTGTTCCTGCGCTTCTGGCGCCGGCCCGAGGTCAAGGTCGAGGCGCTGGACACTTACCTGCTGCGTTGTGCCGGCAACCTGGCCATCGACCACTTGCGCAGTGAAGGCAGCCGCGAACGTGCGGCCGAAGCAGTGCTGCCGCTGGATGACACGGCCATGGCCCAGGCACCGGAGCAGGCCGTGGAGGTAGACCACGACTTGCAGCGCATCGAGGCTGCATTGCGCGCCTTGCCTGAACGTACCCGGCAGATCTTCCTGCTCAACCGTATCCACGGCTGCAAGTACGGTGAGATCGCCAAGGCCATGCAACTGTCCCAGAGCGCTGTGGAAAAGCATATGATGCGCGCCCTCGAAGCGTGCAAGGCGAGTGTTGCCGAGCCCGCGTCCACCCCACGCCGGCCAGGGAGCGCCCGTCGATGAGCCGATTACCGCCGATCACCGAGGCGCAGTCCCGGGCCGCGCTGCAATGGCTCAGCCGGATCAACGAGCAGCCCGCGCAGGCTGAGGGAGCGGCGTTCAAGCGCTGGCTGCTGGCCGACCCTGGGCACCGTGTGGCCTATGACCAGGCCAAGGTGCTGTGGCAGAGCAGCGCCGCTCCGGCGGCGCTGCTGGCCGCTGAAGAAAAGGAAGCCCTGCAACGTTACCTTGATGCGATGGCCAGGCCGCCGGCCCGTGGCGCTTGGTGGCGGGGAGCAGCGCTGGCGATGGCGGCCTGCATGGTGCTGGCCGTCGGCGCTGCTGGTGGCTGGCATCCGGGTTACTGGTTGCAGGACTTGCGATCGGATTACAGCAGTGCCAGGCACGTTCGCCAGGTGACCTTGGCCGACCAGTCGCAAGTGACACTTGATGCGGCCAGTGCAATTGCGGTCGATTTCGCCCACGGCGAGCGTCGTGTGCGGCTACTACATGGCGCGGCGTTCTTTCAGGTCACCCATACCGGCGAGCCGTTCCTGGTCGAAGCGGGTGGTGGCGAGGTGCGGGTGCTCGGTACCCAGTTCGAGGTACGCGAGCAGGGCGAGGGCGCCGAGGTCACGGTGCGCAGCGGGCGTGTGGCGGTGCGCCCGTCGCAGGGCGCCTTGGCGCGTGAACTGACGGCCAATCAGCAGGTGACATACTCCGCAGGCCAGGTCGGTGATACTCAATCGGTGGACAGCGACAACCGCCTGGCCTGGCGCCAGGGCTGGCTGAATTATTACCAGGTGCCGCTGGCGCAGGTGGTCGAGGACTTGGCGCGCTATTACCCGGGGCGCATCCTGTTGCTCGATGGTGAACTGGGGCAGCGCAAGGTCAGTGGCAGTTTCCCCGTGGCCGAGCCGTTGCTGGCGCTGGATTCGCTGGGCAAGGTAATGGGCTTTTCGCGGCAGACCGTGCTGGGGCGGTTGACCCTGATCCGGTAGTCGCCTTTGCGGGCCTCTTCGCGGGCTTGCCCGCTCCCACAGGTACTGCACCGGATTCGAAACTTGTGCAGTCGCTGTGGGAGCGGGCAAGCCCGCGAAGAGGCCGGCACAGCAAAAATTTTTCAGGCAACGGGTGAGGTAACAGGACGTGGCATCCGTGTAATGAGTGGAAGTGCGATTCATTCGCAGTCATATCCCTCTCACAGGTCAGCGTCCATGAAGTTCACCCCGCGTTGTGTCCCCCTCTGGCTAGGCCTTTCCGCGCTCCCGGCACTCGCTGTCTCCCCCCTGGCCTGCGCCGCCGAGCAACAGCAGGCGTACGCCTTCGCCCAGCCGGCGCAACCCCTGGCCCAGGCACTCAACGCCTTCAGCCGCACCACCGGCCAGAGTGTCGTCTACACCCTGGAACTGCCCGGCGTGCCGGCGCCGGCGCTGAACGGCAGGTTTAGCGCCGAGCAGGCCCTGCAACAGCTGCTGGGCACGACCGGGCTGGCCTGGCGCCGCGTCGATGCACGCACTTTCACCCTCGAAGCGGTGGACACCTCCGGCGCCCTCAACCTCCAGGCCACCACCGTGAGCTCGCAACTGGACGACTACAGCTACCAGCCCCCGGCTACCGCCTCGATCATGCGCGGGCAGGGCCCGAGCCAGGACATTCCCCAGGCAATCAACGTGGTACCGGCCCAGGTCATCCGTGACCAGGCCCCGCGCAACCTCGACGACGCCCTGGCCAACGTCAGCGGCATCACTCAGGGCAACAACTTTGGCGGCACCTCCGACACGGTGATGAAGCGCGGCTTCGGCGACAACCGCGACGGCTCGATCATGCGCGATGGCATGCCTGTCGTGCAGGGCCGCAACCTCAATGCCAGCACCGAGCGCGTCGAAGTGCTCAAGGGCCCGGCCTCGCTGCTGTACGGCATCCAGGATCCGGGTGGGGTGATCAACGTGGTCAGCAAGCGCCCACAATTGGCGCAGTACAACGCCCTGACCGTGCGCGGGTCCACCTACGGCAGCGGCAAGAACGGCAGCGGTGGCGGGCTCGACAGCACCGGTGCGCTGGGCGACAGCAACTTCGCCTATCGCCTGATCGTCGATCACGAAGATGAGGACTACTGGCGCAACTTTGGCGTGCACCGCGAATCGCTGGTGGCGCCGTCGCTGGCCTGGCTGGGCGAAGACACACAGGTGGTCCTGGCCTACGAGCACCGCGAATTTCTCTATCCCTTCGACCGTGGTACGGCGTTCGGCAACAACGGCCACCCGCTGGACATCCCGGCCACGCGGCGCCTGGACGAGCCGTTCAACGACATGGAAGGGCGTTCCGACCTGTACCGCCTGGAGGTCGACCACCAGCTGGCCGATGAATGGAAGCTGCACTTCGGCTACAGCTTCAACCGCGAAACCTATGATGCCAGCCAGGTGCGGGTGACCGGCGTGAATGAAAAAAGCGGTACGCTGTCGCGCAGCATCGACGGCACCCACAACGCCATGAGCCGTGACCAGTTCGCCACGCTGAGCCTGGCCGGTAATGTGCAACTGGCGGGGATGCAGAACGACCTGCTGTTCGGTGTCGATCATGAGGACCGCAAGATCTTTCGCGGCGACCTGATCCGGCAGACGGCCCGATCCTCTTTCAGCTATGTGAGCCCGGTCTACGGCCAGGAAGTAGAGGGCACCCAAGTCGGTGCCAAAGAGAGCGACCAGACCGACAAGCTGCGCACTGATTCGCTGTTCTTCCAGGATGCCCTGCACCTGGACGAACACTGGATCCTGGTGGCTGGCGCACGCTTCCAGCAATACGACCAGTTGGCCGGGCGCGGCCGGCCGTTCCTGGTCAACACCGACACCAGCGGCCAGAGCTGGGTACCGCATGCCGGTGTGGTCTACAAGGTCGATGAGCAGCTGTCGCTCTATGCCAGCTACAGCGAATCGTTCAAGCCCAACTCGACGATTGCACCCTTGAGCATTGGCGGCGGCCTTACCCAGACCCTCGACGGCAGCTTTGCCCCGGAGGAAGGCAAGTCGTGGGAGCTGGGCGCCAAGCTCGACATGCCCGGCGCGTTGACCGGTACCCTGGCACTGTTCGACATCGACAAGCGCAACGTGCTGGTGGCCGATGGTGACAGCCAACCCGGAACAATCATCTACCGCAACGCCGGCGCGGTGCGTTCACGGGGCATAGAGCTGGACCTGACCGGCCAGCTGAGTGAGCGCTGGAGCCTGATCGGCAGCTACGCCTTCACCGATGCGCAAGTGACCAAGGACCCGGACCTCAAGGGCAACCGCCTGCAGAACGTGGCCCGGCACAGTGGTTCGCTGTCGGCGGTTTATGACTATGGCAGCCTGTTCGGGGGCGATCGCCTACGCATCGGCGCAGGGGCCCGGTATGTGGGCGAGCGGGCGGGTAACCCGACCAACACCTTCGACCTGCCGTCCTATACCGTGGCCGATGCCTTCGCCAGCTACGAGACCCGGCTCGACGAGCACAAGGTGCTGCTGCAACTGAACGTGAAGAACCTGTTCGACAAGGTTTACTACAGCTCGGCGGTGAACCAGTACTTTGTGGCTATCGGGGATGCGCGGCAGGTGAGCTTGTCCAGCACCTTTGAGTTCTAGGTAGTTGGGGCTGCAAAGCAGCCCCAACTTCACAAATTGAAGGCCAAACGGTACTCACCCGGTGTGGCACCAATGGCCTGGCGGAACCGGTTACTGAAATGGCTGGCACTGGCAAACCCGCACAACAGGGCAATCTCCCCCAACGGCATCACCCCCAGCCGCAACAGCTGGCAGGCCCGGTGCAGTCGCCGGGCCAGCACATACTGGTGCGGCGGCAGCCCGAAACTGGCGCGGAACATGCGCGCAAAGTGGTATTCGGACAGGCTGCAGCGCAAGGCCAGTTCACCCAGGGTGATGGGCTGGTCAAGGTGCGCTTCGATGTAGTCGACCATTTGCCGACGCAGGCTCGGTGCCAGCCCGCCTTTCAGGCGCAAGCCCTGGCGCAGCCCGACCTGGCTGAGCAGCGCATGGTCGACGATCTCGTGCGCAAGGCTGCTGGCCAGCAGGCGTTCGCCAGGTTCGTCCCAGTCCAGGGTTATCAGTTGGCGAAAGCGCGTGGCCTGCTGCGGGTCATCAAGAAAGGTCGCTTCCTGCAGTTGCAGCTCACGCGGTTCACGGTCGAGCAGGCGCACGCAGCCCAGGGCGAATTGCGCCTCGCTGACATACAGGTGTGCCAGGCGGATCGCGCCGTTGACCACCCAGTTGGACTCGTGCCCGGCCGGCATCACGCACAGCTTGTCGGGAGCCCCTTTGTCGCCCGGGCGCTGGCGGCGGAAGGTGCCGGTGCCGTCGGCGATGTAGCACGACAGCGTGTGATGGCTCGGTGCCTGGTAGTCGCGGGCATCGTCGCGGTTGCTCCACAACGCCGCCGCCAGCCCGTCGCCCAGGTGCGCGCTCAGCTCCAGCCGGGCGTGGGGCGAGGCGTGCATGGCGTTGAACACTTGTAGCTGGGTGAGTGGGGTCATGGGCGGTTCCTCTTGCCAGCCATCCTACTGCGCTGAGGGATGGCTTACAGCTACCTGCGGGACAAATGCGCAAGTTTGTGCAAGCCGGGGAGGAGCCCGCGGATGAAACTGGAGGCCTCGGCGAGGGCTGCGCCCTCAATTCGCGGGTGAACCCGCTCCCACAGGGACCGCGCCAGCCTCGAGAGCAGCACGGTCCCTGTGGGAGCGGCTTTAGCCGCGAAGCGCCGAGCACCGATCTTGAAAGGCCCAAGGAACCGCCGCCATGAACCTGTCGCTCTACCTGCTCACTGTCCTGATCTGGGGCACCACCTGGATCGCCCTGAAACTCCAGCTGGGCGTGGTCGCCATTCCGGTCTCGATCGTCTACCGCTTTGCCCTGGCCGGCCTGATCCTGTTCGCCTTCCTGCTGCTTACCCGCCGCCTGCAGCCAATGAACCGGCGTGGCCACCAGATCTGCCTGGCCCAGGGCCTGTGCCTGTTCTGCGTCAACTTCATCTGCTTTCTCAGCGCCAGCCAGTGGATCGCCAGCGGCCTGATCGCCGTGGTGTTCTCCACCGCTACCCTGTGGAACGCGCTCAACGCGCGGATCTTCTTCGGCCAGAAGATCGCCAGCAATGTGCTCGGCGGCGGCGCCTTGGGGCTACTTGGCCTGGGGCTGCTGTTCTGGCCGGAGCTGTCCCACCACGCTGCCAGCCGCGAAACCCTGTACGGCCTTGGCCTGGCCCTGCTCGGCACGCTGTGCTTCTCGGCCGGCAACATGCTGTCGAGCATGCAGCAGAAGGCCGGGCTCAAACCCATGACCACCAATGCCTGGGGCATGGTTTACGGGGCGGTGATGCTGGCGGTGTTCTGCGTGGTAAGCGGCGTGCCGTTCAGCATGGAATGGAATGTAAGGTATATCGGCTCGTTGCTGTACCTGGTGGTGCCGGGCTCGGTGATCGCCTTTACCGCCTACCTGACCCTGGTCGGGCGCATGGGGCCGGAGCGGGCAGCGTATTGCACGGTGCTGTTCCCCTTGGTGGCGCTGAATGTGTCGGCGGTGGCCGAGGGGTACCAGTGGACGGCACCGGCCTTGTTGGGGCTGGTGGCGGTGATGGCGGGGAATGTGCTGGTGTTTCGCAAGCCCAAGGCCAGGGTGGCTGAGGGTGTTGTGGTGGCCAAATAAGTGATGGGTTGCCTGTGCCGGCCCTTTCGCGGGCTCGCCCGCTCCCACAAGTACTGCACAGGCCTTCAGGGCGGTGGTGTACCTGTGGGAGCGGGCGAGCCCGCGAAAGGGCCAGGGCAGGCAGCAGGGGGCTATCAGCCCTTCCACACTTGAGGGTTTACCAGGTCCCGCGGCCGCTCACCCAGTAGCGCTGCACGCAGGTTGTCAATCGCCCGGTTGGCCATGGCCTCGCGGGTTTCGGCAGTGGCCGAGCCAATGTGCGGCAAGGTCAGTGCATTGGGCAGCTTGAACAGCGGCGAATCGCTCAGCGGCTCTTTCTCGTACACATCCAGGCCCGCACCGCGAATGGTGCCGTTCTGCAGTGCTTCGATCAGAGCAGCCTCGTCCACCACCGGCCCGCGGGCGATGTTGATCAGGAATGCGCTCGGCTTCATCAGTTGCAACTCGCGCGCACCGATCAGCTTGCGGGTGGCATCGGACAACGGCACCACGATGCAGACGAAATCGGCCTCAGCCAGCAGTTGCTCCAGGCTGCGGAATTGCGCGCCCAGCTCTTGCTCCAGCGCCGTCTTGCGGCTGTTGCCGGCATAGATGACCTGCATGTTGAAACCGAACCGGCCGCGACGGGCAATGGCGGCACCGATGTTGCCCATGCCGACGATGCCCAAGGTTTTGCCGTGCACATCGCTGCCGAAGTGGGCCGGGCCTACGGTGGCCTGCCAGTTGCCGGCCTTGGTCCAGGCATCCAGTTCGGCGGTGCGGCGGGCGCAGCCCATGATCAGCGAAAAGCCCAGGTCGGCGGTGCTTTCGGTCAGTACGTCGGGGGTGTTGGTCAGGGCGATGCCGCGTTCGTTGAAGTAGTCCAGGTCATAGTTGTCGTAGCCGACCGACACGCTGGACACCACCTCAAGCCTGGCCGCGCCTTCAAGCTGCGCCCGGCCGAGCTTGCGGCCAACGCCGATCAGGCCATGGGCTTCGGGCAGGGCTTCGTTGAACTGGGCATTGAGGTCGCCGAGTTTTGGGTTCGGCACGATCACGTTGAAGTCTTGCTGCAGGCGTTCGGCCATGGCCGGGGTGATACGGCTGAAGGCCAGGACGGTCTTTTTCATCGGGCAACTTCTCTGCAAGGCGTGGGACGGTGGGGGCTTCTTCGCGGGCACGCCCGCTCCCACAGGTACCGCACAGATTGAAGGCCTGTGCATTACCTGTGGGAGCGGGCGTGCCCGCGAATGGCCTGACATTGGTTAGCAACCTACCATTGTCCGCCCCCGCAATGCAGCAGCTTTTTAGTTGGCGATCATCACCTGATGGGTTTTCAGGTCCGCCTCATGGGCTGCCAGAATCTCCGGCAGCGAGTTGCGAAGGTACTCGACCCAGGTCTTGATCTTGGCATCCAGGTACTGCCGCGACGGGTAGATGGCGTACAGGTTCAGTTCCTGCAGGCGGTACTCGGGCAGTACCCGCACCAGGCTGCCATCGCGCAGGCCCTCGATGGCCGAATAGATTGGCAGCACGCCTACGCCCATGCCGCTGCGGATCGCAGTCTTCATCGCGTCGGCAGTATTGACCATGAACGGCGAGCTGGTGATGTTGACCATTTCCTGGCCTTCCGGCCCGTCGAACAGCCATTTCTCCAACGGGATCACCGGGCTGACCATGCGCAGGCAGGCGTGCTTGAGCAGGTCGGCTGGCTTGTGCGCCACGCCATGCCGGGCGATATAGGCAGGCGAAGCGCAGACGATGCTGTAGGTAATGCCCAGGCGCTGCGACACGAACCCCGAGTCGGGCAGTTCGGTGGCCAGCACGATGGACACATCATAGCCCTCGTCGAGCAGGTCGGGTACGCGGTTGGCCATGGTCAGGTCGAAGGTCACGTCCGGGTGCGATTCGCGGTAGCGGGCGATGGCATCGACCACGAAATGCTGGCCAACCCCGGTCATCGAATGCACCTTCAACATCCCGGCCGGGCGGGCATGGGCGTCGCTGGCCTCGGCCTCGGCTTCTTCGACATAGGTAAGAATCTGTTCGCAACGCATCAGGTAGCGCTTGCCGGCTTCGGTCAGCGCAATGCGGCGGGTGGTACGGTTGAGCAGCCTTGTTTGCAGATGGGCTTCCAGGTTGGAGACCGCCCGCGACACGTTCGCGGTGGTTGTATCCAGTTGCCCGGCGGCAGCGGTAAAGCTGCCGAGTTGGGCTACGCAACTGAAAGCACGCATGTTTTGCAGGGTGTCCATGGGTCACTCTCGATGTAGAGGACAAAATTGTGTCACGAAGTAACGCAAAAGAGATGAAAAGTTGCCTTCGACCAAAGGCGGATTATCGCTGTTTTGGTAACAAAGATTCGCAGGAATCCACGCTTATCGCCAGTGCTGCCGCCCCCTAGAATTGCCCGGCCTCTTCACCTCTTCCTCGGGAAATCGCAGCTGTGCCGCGTCGCATCATCAGAACGCTCAATGCGTTCAGTGCCTGTGCCCTTGCCCTCGCCCTGAGCGGCTGTATCGGAACCTGGGGCATTGCCCCGCAAAGCAAGACGCTGCAAGCCAATACCCTGACCACCGACGCGGCCATACGCGAAGCCGCGACCGACGCCCACTGGCCCGACCAGCAGTGGTGGCACGCCTATGGCGACCCACAGCTGGACCGCTGGGTTGCCCTGGCCGTGGCCGGCAGCCCGAGCCTGGCCATGGCTGCGGCGCGGGTACGCGAAGCCAAGGCCATGGCCGGCGTGGTCGAGTCGGCGGAAAAGCTCCAGGCCAACGGCCAGGCCTCGCTCAAACGCCACAACTGGCCTGAAGACCAGTTCTACGGCCCCGGCGCGCTGTCCGGTGCCACCACCTGGGACAACAACGCCGCCATTGGTTTCAGCTACGCCCTCGACCTGTGGGGCCGTGACCGCAACGCCAGTGAGCAGGCTGTGGACCAGGCGCACATGAGCGTGGCCGAAGCCCGCCAGGCGCAGCTGGAGCTGCAGAACAACGTGGTGCGCGCCTACATCCAGCTGAGCCTGCACTTCGCCCAGCGCGATATCGTCAAGGCCGAGCTGGAACAGCAGGAGCAGATCCTGGCCCTGGCCAAACGCCGTCTGGATGCCGGTATCGGCACCCACTTCGAAGTCAGCCAGGCCGAAGCGCCGCTGCCGGAAACCCACCGCCAGCTCGACAGCCTCGACGAAGAAATTGCCCTGGCCCGCAACCAGCTGGCCGCCCTGGCCGGCAAGGGCCCAGGGGAGGGCGCGCAGTTGCAGCGCCCGAGCCTGGCCCTGGCCGCGCCACTGAAACTGCCGTCGAACCTGCCGGCCGAACTGGTCGGCCAGCGCCCCGACGTGGTTGCCAGCCGTTGGCAGGTAGCTGCCCAGGCGCGGGGCATCGATGTCGCCCATGCCGGCTTCTTCCCCAACGTCGACCTGGTCGGCAGCCTCGGTTTCATGGCAACCGGCGGCGGCCCGCTGGAGTTCCTCACCGGGCGCAAGTTCAACTACAACGTCGGCCCGGCCATCAGCCTGCCGATCTTCGACGGTGGCCGCCTGCGCTCGCAGCTGGGCGTGGCCTCGGCGGGCTATGACGTGGCCGTGGCGCGCTACAACCAGACTGTGGTCGGTGCGCTGAAGAACATCTCCGACCAGCTGATCCGCCGTGAGTCGATGAAGGAGCAGTCGCACTTCGCTGCCGAGTCGGTCGCGGCCGCGCAGAAAACCTACGACATCGCCATGGTCGCTTTCCAGCGTGGCCTTACCGACTACCTCAACGTGCTCAACGCGCAGACCTTGCTGTTCCGCCAGCAGCAGGTGCAGCAGCAGGTGCAGGCCGCCCGCCTGATCGCCCATGCCGAGCTGGTCACCGCCCTGGGCGGCGGCTTGCAGGCGGGTCAGGACGTGCCGACAGAGGAGCGCCAGGCCGCACCGAAAACCCCGGCCACCCTGGCCGTTTTCGACAAGAAGCCGGATAACGCCGAATGAGCACTTCCAGTTTGCCCGTGCGCTGGCTGCAGAGCCTGGAATGGCGCCGCGGCTTCTTTGCCTGGGCGCGCACCGACGGGGTGACCTGGGTGTACATCTTCAAGGTGCTGGCCGCTGCGTTCATCACCCTGTGGCTGGCCATGCGTCTGGAGCTGCCGCAACCGCGCACGGCGATGATCACCGTGTTCATCGTCATGCAGCCGCAAAGCGGGCATGTGTTCGCCAAGAGCTTCTACCGCGTGCTCGGCACCCTGGCCGGCTCGGCGATGATGGTGGCGCTGATCGCCATCTTCCCGCAGAACACCGAGCTGTTCCTGCCCAGCCTGGCCCTGTGGGTCGGCCTGTGCTCGGCCGGTGCCATGCGCTACCGCACCTTCCGCGCCTATGGCTTCGTGCTGGCCGGCTACACCGCAGCGATGATCGGCCTGCCGGTGCTGCAGCACCCCGACCAGGCATTCATGGCGGCGGTATGGCGGGTGCTGGAAATCGCCTTGGGCATTCTGGTGTCGACCTTCGTCAGCGCCGCGATCCTGCCGCAGTCGGCCAGTGCCGCCATGCGCAACGCCCTGTACCAGCGCTTTGGCGTGTTCGCCGGGGTGGTAGTCGAGGCCCTGCGTGGCGACAGCCAGCGCGACCGTTTCGAGAGCAGCAACGTGCGCTTCGTCGCTGAAGCAGTGGGCCTGGAAAGCTTGCGCAACGTCACCGCTTTCGAAGACCCGCACATGCGCCGGCGCTCTGGCCGCCTGGTGCGCATGAACAGCGAGTTCATGGCCATCACCACACGCTTCAATGCCCTGCACCGTTTGCTGGAGCGCCTGCGCGCCCGCGGCCCGCTGCAGATCGTCGGTGCCATCGAGCCGGGCCTGAACACCCTGGTGGAACTGCTGCAACCCTACGTGGGCCGGGCACTGACCGACGCTGATGCACTGCGCCTGACCCTGGAGCTGGCCGCCTACAAGGAAGGCCTGCAGGCCCAGGTGCGCGGCCTGCGCGCCGAGTACCTGGCGACCGGGCCGAGCGAGTCCGACCTGCTCGACTTCCACACCGCCTTCGAGCTGCTCTACCGCTTCGTTGACGAAATGTACAGCTACGCCGAGACCCACGCCTCGCTGGCCGCACACCGGCACGAACGCGAGCAGTGGGATGAGCCCTACGTGGCGCAGACCAGCTGGCTGGTATCGCTGGCTGCCGGTGTGCGTGCCTCGGTGGTGCTGTTGCTGCTGGGCAGCTACTGGCTGCTCAGCGACTGGCCCAGCGGCGCCATGATGACCTTGATCGCTACCGTCACCGTGGGCCTCTCGGCGGCCTCGCCGAACCCCAAGCGCATGTCGTTCCAGATGGCCTGCGGTACAGCGATCGGTGCCTTCGTCGGCTTCTTCGAAACCTTCTTCGTGTTCCCCTGGATCGACGGATTCCCGCTGCTGTGCATGGTCCTGGCGCCAGTGTTCGTGCTGGGTGCGTTCCTTTCCTCACGGCCGGCCTATGCCGGCTACGGTATCGGCCTGCTGGTGTTCTTTGCCATCGGTTCGGTGCCGAACAACCTCACCGTGTATGACCCGTACACCTTCATCAACGACTACATCGGCATGGTCATCGGCATGTTTGTGTGTGCCGCTGCCGGGGCGATCATCCTGCCGCCCAACAGCCGCTGGCTGTGGAGCCGCCTGGAGCAGGAACTGCGCGAGCAGGTGCTGTTCGCCATCAGCGGCCGCCTGCGCGGCATCGGCACGGCCTTCGAAAGCCGCACCCGCGACCTGCTGCACCAGGCCTATGGCCTGGCAGCCGGCAAGCCGCAGGTGCAGAGCCAGTTGATGGGCTGGATGTTCACCGTGCTGGAAATCGGCCACGCCATCATCGAGCTGCGCAAGGAGCAGGCCCGTGCGCCGGTGCACCCGGCCTACGCCGAATCGCAGCCCTGGCGCCAGGCGATCCGCGTGATGGGCCGTGCCCTGGCCCGGCTGTTCCTGCAACCCAACACCAGCAACCACGAACGCGCGCTGGTGGCGGTGGACCATGCCATCGCCCGCGTGCAGGCCACCGACGAGCCCTTTGCCCGGCACTTCGACACCTCGGTGCTGCGCCGCGCACAAAGCTACCTGCATTTCATCCGTTCTTCCCTGCTCGACCCACAGTCGCCGTTGGCACCGGCGAAAGGACTGCACGATGCTCCGTGAAACCATGCCCCGAGAAATCGCTTTCCATGGCGTGTACATGCCCACCATGACCTTGATGTTCCTGTTCGCCCTGGGCCTGGCCTGGGGGCTGGACCGGTTCATTGCCAGCCATGATGGCTATCGCTTCTTCTGGCACCCGGCGCTGTTGCGTCTGAGCCTGTTCGTCTGCCTGTTCGGCGCCCTGGCGCTGTCGCTCTACTGGTGAGAATCCTTCGATGAAAAAGTTCTTCAGCCTGATCGCCACCCTGTTGGTGCTGGCCGCTGCCGTGGTGATCGGTCGCCAGTTGTGGCTGCATTACATGACCACGCCATGGACCCGCGACGGCCGTGTGCGTGCCGACATCATCAACGTCGCTGCCGACGTGCCTGGCTATGTGGTGGATGTGCCGGTCAAGGACAACCAGCGCGTGAAAAAGGGCGACCTGCTGATCCAGATCGACCCCGAGCACTATCAACTGGCGGTTGATCAGGCCAAGGCGCAGGTTGCATCGCGCAAGGCCACCTGGGAGATGCGCAAGGTCAACGCCAAGCGCCGTGCCGACATGGACAACCTGGTGATCTCCAAGGAAAACCGCGACGACGCCAGCAACATCGCCAACTCGGCCCAGGCCGATTACCAGCAGGCCCTTGCCGAACTGGCTGCCGCCGAGCTGAACCTCAAGCGTACCCAGATCGTGGCCACGGTGGACGGCTACGTGACCAACCTGAACATCCACAAGGGGGACTATGCGCGTACCGGTGAGGCGGTGATGGCGGTGGTCGACGAAAACTCGTTCTGGGTATACGGGTTCTTCGAGGAGACCAAGCTGCCGCATGTGAAGGTGGGTGACCCGGCCGAGCTGCAGATGATGAGTGGCGAGCGCATCAAAGGCCATGTGGAGAGCATCGCCCGCGGCATCTACGACCGCGACAACCCACAGAGCCGCGAGCTGATTGCTGACGTGAACCCCACCTTCAACTGGGTACGCCTGGCGCAGCGGGTGCCGGTGCGCATTCATATCGATGAAGTGCCGGAAGGGTTTTTGCTGGCGGCGGGGACTACCTGTACGGTGGTGGTGAAGCCGAGCGAGGGATAGGGTTGGACCAATTTACGGGTTTAGGAAAAGGACTACACGAGGGTAAGAAGCGGATGTCATGAGACACCTGTAGCCCGCGTTGCACAATGCCGTTTTCTCGTCGCACGCAGTTTGCATTGCTAGCGAGCCGGAAAAGAAATGGCCCCGGTAGACGGGGCCATTGATACGTACCTAGCGTCATCACCAGCATGACCATCAGGTCTTCTGGGAGAGGGCGGCATAGGGCTGCATCGCGAATGCTAATACAGGAAGGACGAGTTTGACAAACCAGGACTGGAGCCAATTTCTCGAGCAGGCTTTTTCCAAGCCTCGCCTTGCTCGATACGCCATCAACCCTCGTAAAACCGCTGCCGCTACTGCGTATGCCCATAACATGCTGCTTGGGCAGGCAATCTACCCATGCCTGCACGTCCTGGAAGTCAGCCTGCGCAACGCAATGCATCGGGCCTTGCAGCTCAAGTACGGGCGATCCGATTGGTGGGAGGCGGCGGAGTCACTCACCGCTGTCGACAGGTCAGAAATTGAAAAGGCCAAGGCGTCGCTCAGGGTGAAGCGCCATGCCGCGACACCGGACAAAATCATTTCTGATCTTAGCTTTGGTTTTTGGGTCTCCCTGCTGAACACCAGGCACGAGCAGGCGAGTTACGCCTTGCCTTCCCCCGGTGCCCGAAGAAAAGGCGCCAGAGAAATGAAATTTCAAAGGTATTGAACCTGATTCGGGATCTACGCAATCGAGCAGCTCACCACGATGCCTTGCTCTGGTTGGACCCCGATATTCGTCAACGGCATCTGCTGTGCCTGGAAGTTATTGGTTGGGTAAGCCCGGAGTTGAAGCCCTGGCTTACCCGTTATGATGGTTTTCCCGAAGCATGGTCAAACTGGGTTTGCGGCACCGCCCATGACAGCTAACAAGCAGGCCCCACCAACACCGGTACCTTCACCCGGTCGATCACCTTCGCGCTGATCGACGGGTCCAGCATCCGCCCTAGCCGCGACAGGTGGCGGTGGCCCATGATGATCAGTTCGCAGTTCAGCTCCTGCGCCTTGGCCACGACCGCCTCGACCGGTTGCCCGGCGACCATGCAGCCCTGGCTGGCGAAGCCGGCTTGTTGCAACGCGCGTACGGCCTCGGCCACGGCCTGGTCGGCCTGGTGCTGCTCTTCGCAGGCGGCGGGGTATTCTTCCAGTTCTTCCGCGGTATAGGGCGCGGGTTGGTCGTGGACGGCGAAGGTAGAGTCGATGGCCAGCAGCACGTGCAGTTCGTGCTCGCCGGGGCGACAGAAGTGGCGGGCGAGGGTCAGCAGGGCGGTGGAGGCGGGGGAGGCGTCGATAGCGATCAGGACGGGGCTGGGCATTGGGGATCCTTGTTGCAGGCTGGCTGAGTGGTTGTATGTTCTGGCCCTTTCGCGGGCAAGCCCGCTCCCACAGGGACTGCACAGGTTTCGAGTGCTGTGGTGTACCTGTGGGAGCGGGCTTGCCCGCGAAAGGGCCGAACCTGCCATACATCATTCTTGGCCCAATTCACTGCCTGAATAAATGCCCCACCACGCACGAGCGCATTGCGTCTGGTGCAATCCAGCAACCTGCTACCATCGCGATTCCCCACAGCTGTAACGGAAAACGGCCATGCAACTCCCGGACATGAACCTGCTCGTCGCCCTCGATGCCCTGCTCGATGAGGGCAGCGTGGTTGGCGCGGCGCAGCGCATGAACCTGAGCCCGGCGGCGATGAGCCGGACCTTGGGGCGTATCCGCGAGGCACTGGGTGATCCGATCCTGGTGCGCGCCGGCCGTGGCCTGGTGCCGACGCCTCGGGCGCTGGCCCTGCGCGAACAGGTGGCAGCATTGGTGGAACAGGCTGGGGAGGTGTTCCGCAGTGCCGACGAGGTCGACCTGGGCAAGCTCGACCGAGCCTTCAACATTCGCACCAATGACCTGTTCATCGCCCTCTACGGCGCCCAATTGCTGCGGCGCATGCATGAACAGGCGCCGCGCACGGTGCTGCGCTTCGTGCCGGAAAGCCCTGGCGGTGACGACGACAGCGTACTGCGCGACGGGCGTACCGACCTGATCATCAGCTCGACCGTGGACCTGGGCCCGGAAATCAAGGTGCAGAGCCTGTTCCAGACCTACTATGTCGGCCTGGCTCGGCGTGACCACCCGATCTTTGACCAGCCGATCACGCCAACCAGCTTTGCCAGTTATTCACAGATCAGCGTGTCCCGCCGTGGTCGGGCCAATGGGCCGATCGATGTTGAGCTGGCCAACTTCAAGGTGCAGCGGCGGGTGGCGCTGATTACCCCGAGCTTTCACTCGGCGCTGTTCTCGTTGCCGGATTCCGACCTGATCCTGCCGATGCCGGCGAATATCCTCAACAGCGTGCACAAGCTCGGGCTGCCGCTGCGTTCGTTCGAGATCCCGGTGCCGCTGGAGCGGGTGACCGTGCTCCAGGCGTGGCACCCGAGGTTTCACAATGACCCGGCGCATCGATGGTTGCGGCAGACCCTGAAGGCTTGCTGCAGTGTCGACCCTTGATTGCCTTTGAGGGCCTTATCGCCGGCAAGCCAGCTCCCACAGGATCGGTGCCTGTCTCCAAGGCTACGCAGTACCTGTGGGAGCTGGCTTGCCGGCGATAGGGCCAGACCTGCAAAAGGTGGATTGCGTCCAGCGCAACATAAACCTGCCAAGAAGTCAGTTTTCGTCAGCATTCGACCTTCTTAGACTTGCTCCAGTCGCAAATTTGTTGCTGGAGATGTCTGCCCATGAATTCCCTGTCCGCCCCGTCTGCCGCGATTGCCGCCGCCCCCGCGCCGGCCGCGCCTGCGCAGACTGCGTTCGGCCTGCAGGTAGTGGTCGGGCTGTTCGGTGTGTTGCTGGCCGTATTGTGCGCGGGCCTAAACGAGTCGGTGACCAAGATCTCCCTGGCCGATATCCGCGGCGCCATGGGCATCGGTGCCGACGAAGGCGCCTGGTTGCTGGCGGTTTACAGCGCCGCCTCGGTCTCGGCCATGGCCTTCGCGCCATGGCTGGCCACCACGTTCTCGCTGCGGCGCTTCACCATGAGCGCTATCGGCCTTTTCGCCGTGCTCGGCCTGCTGCAACCGTTCGCCCCCAACCTGCACAGCCTGATGCTGCTGCGTGTGCTTCAGGGCTTCGCCTCTGGCGCCTTGCCGCCGATGCTGATGAGCGTGGCCCTGCGCTTCCTGCCACCGGGCATCAAGGTCTATGGCCTGGCCTGCTATGCCCTCACCGCCACCTTCGGCCCCAACCTCGGCACGCCGCTGGCAGGGCTGTGGACCGAATACGTCGGCTGGCAGTGGGCGTTCTGGCAGATCATCCTGCCCTCGGCGCTGGCCATGTTCTGCGTCGGCTGGGGCTTGCCGCAGGACCCGCTGCGCCTGGAGCGCTTCAAGCAGTTCGACTGGCGCGGTGTGCTGCTCGGCTTGCCCGCCATCAGCTGCATCGTGCTGGGCCTGTCGCTGGGTGACCGCTGGGGTTGGTTCGATTCGCCGCTGATCTGTTGGCTGCTCGGTGGTGGCCTGCTGTTGCTGGTGCTGTTCATGTACAACGAATGGTCCGAGCCGCTGCCATTCTTCCAGTTGCGCATGCTGTCGCGGCGCAACCTGAGTTTCGCCCTGGTGACCCTGGCAGGTGTGCTGATCGTGCTCTCGGGCGTGGGCAGCATTCCGTCGGCCTACCTGGCGCAGATCCAGGGCTACCGCCCGGCGCAGACCAGCCCGCTGATGATGCTGGTAGCCATGCCGCAGCTGATTGCCCTGCCGCTGACGGCGGCGCTGTGCAACATCCGCGCGGTGGACTGCCGTTGGGTGCTGGGCATCGGCCTGGCGATGCTGGCGGTGTCCTGTGTCGGCAGCAGCCTGCTGACCAGCGAGTGGATCCGTGGCGACTTCTACCCGTTCTACCTGCTGCAGGTGTTCGGCCAGCCAATGGCAGTGCTGCCGCTGCTGATGCTGTCCACCAACGGCATGACCCCGCAGGAAGGTCCGTTTGCCTCCAGCTGGTTCAACACCGTCAAGGGCCTGGCCGCGGTAATCGCCGGTGGCCTGCTGGACGCCCTTGGCACCCTGCGTCGGCACTTTCATTCCAACCACCTGGTGGACAGCCTGGGCAACGCCCCGTTGGTCGACGATAACGCAGCCGGCCTGGCCAGGCGCATCCACGACCAGGCGCTGGTGCTGACCTCGGCTGACCTGTACCTGGTCATGGCCTGCATTGCCGTGGCCCTGATCTGCCTGATTCCTTTCGTGCCTACCCGGGTCTATCCGCCGCGCGCGGTGGCCTGAACCCTGGATGAATTCGAGAACCACTGAAATGACCAACAACCGCAAAACCCTGTTCATCGGTTCGGTGCTTGCCGTGGCCGTGCTGGCCGGCATCGTCGGCCCCTGGATATTCGGCAGCGACCACCGCCAAAGCACCAATGACGCCTACGTGATTGCCGACTACACCGTGGTCGCGCCCAAGGTCGCCGGCTTCATCAAGGAGGTGCTGGTGGAAGACAACCAGCAGGTCAAGGCCGGCCAGTTGCTGGCGACCATCGATGCCCGTGACTACCAGGCCGCGCTGGATGCCGCACAGGCACAGTTGTTGGTGGCCCAGGCGCAAAGCGCCGATGCTCGCGCCACCCTCGAGCGCCAGGCCTCGCTGATTGCCCAGGCTGAGGCAGCAGTAAAAGCGGCCCAGGCCGAAGCTGCGTTCGCCGACCATGAGGTCAACCGCTACAGCCGCCTGGCCGAGCAGGGTGCCGGCACTGTGCAGAATGCCCAGCAGGCGCGCAGCGGGGTCGACCAGGCCCGCGCGCGCCTGGCCAATGCCCAGGCGGCACTGGTCGCAGCACGCAAGCAGGTGGATATCCTTGCCGCCCAGGTGGCCAGTGCCGACGGGCAGCTGAAGCGGGCCGAGGCGGGGCTGGAAAAGGCCCGGCTCGATCTGTCCTATACCCGCATCACCGCGCCGGTGGACGGCATGGTCGGCGAGCGCGCCTTGCGTGTCGGTGCCTACGTCAACCCGGGCGCCCGCCTGCTGTCGGTGGTGCCGTTGCAGCAGGCCTATGTGGTCGGCAACTTCCAGGAAACCCAGCTGACCCACGTACAGCCTGGCCAGGCCGTGAGCATCAGTGTCGACACCTTTGCCGGCGAGAAGCTGCAAGGCCATGTGCAAAGCATCGCCCCTGCCACCGGCGTGACCTTCGCCGCGGTCAAGCCGGACAACGCTACCGGCAACTTCACCAAGGTGGTGCAGCGCATCCCGGTGAAGATCGTTTTCGATGACGGCCAGCCGCTGCTTGCCCGCCTGCGCGTCGGCATGTCGGTGGAGGCGACCATCGATACCCGCGGCGACAAGCTGGACGGCAAAGAGGTAAGTGCACGATGAAACCGGCATTACGCTTGAGCCCGTTGCTGCTGGCTGCGCTGATGGCCGGCTGCACCTTGGGCCCGGACTTCCAGCGCCCTGACAGCCAGGCACCGCGACAGTGGGCTCCGCTGCAAGGCGAGGCGGCGGCCAGCCAGCCGCAGGCCGAACCGCTGGAACTGCGCTGGTGGGAGAGCTTCCATGATGCCCGCCTGAGTGCCTTGATCCAGCGCGTTGCCGAGCGCAACCTCGACCTGCAGATGGCCAGCGCCCGCCTGCTGCAAAGCCGCGCCCTGCGCAGCACCGTGGCTGCGGACGAAGTACCGTCGGTGGGTATGAATGCCGGCTACAGCCGCGCGCGCAACAGTGGTGAAGGCCTGAGCGACCCGTCCGGCAAGGCAGGCAAGGAAGCCTTCAATCTCTGGCAGGGTGACCTGGTGGCGGGTTGGGAGCTGGACCTGTGGGGCCGCGTGCGGCGCCAGGTCGAGGCTGCCGATGCCACGGTCGAAGTGGCCGAGAACGACCGCCGCGGCGTGCTGCTGGCATTGCTTGCGGAAACCGCTGGCAACTACATCCAGCTGCGCGCCGTGCAGCACACCATCGACGTGACCCGCGACAACCTCAAGGTCGCCCGGCACAGCCTGAAGTTGTCCGAAAACCGCCAGGCCGAAGGTGTCGCCACGCGCCTGGACGTGGCCCAGGCCAGCGCCCAGGTCGCCTCGATCGAGTCGCGCCTGCCAAGCCTGGAAGCACGGCGCGATGACCTGATCAACGCCCTCAGCCTGCTCGCCGCCGAACCGCCGCGCAGCCTGCAGGCCGAGTTGCTGCTGGGCGGCGAACTGCCTGCGCCGCAGCAGACCTTCGCCATTGGATTGCCGTCCGAACTGGCCGAGCGTCGCCCGGACATTCGCCAGGCCGAATCCCGCCTGCATGCCGCCACCGCCAGCATTGGCGTGGCCAAGGCCGACTTCTACCCGAGCATCCGGCTGTCGGGCAGTGTCGGGTTCCAGGCCATGCAGCTGTCCGATTTCGGCGCGTGGGATGCGCGCCGTTTCGCCTTCGGGCCACAGCTGTCGCTACCGATCTTCGAGGGTGGCCGGCTCACGGGCACCCTGGAACTGCGCGAGGCGCAGCAGCAGGAAGCGGCGCTCAACTACCGCAAGGTGGTGCTGGGTGCCTGGCATGAAATCGATGATGTGCTACGCCTGTACAACGCCAGCCAGTTGCGCCGCGATCACTTGGCCGAGGCAGTGCGGCAGAACCGCATCGCCCTGGAAACTGCCCAGCGCCAGTATGTGGAAGGGGCGGTGGACTTTCTCAATGTGCTGACGGTGCAGGGTGCATTGCTGGCCAGCGAGGAGCAGTGGATTGACAGTTCGGCGGCGGTGTCGCAGGCACTGGTGGGGCTGTACAAGGCCCTGGGTGGCGGCTGGCAGGCGTTTGATGAGCAGCCTGTGAAGAAAGCATGAAAGCGGCCCCAGCGATTTCCCAGACAGATGAGGAGGCACAGATGCACATTTCCCTGAACGGCAAGCGCGCCATCGTCAGCGGCTCCACCGCCGGCATCGGCCTGGCCATCGCCATCGGCCTGGCCGAGGCGGGGGCCGAAGTGGTCCTCAATGGTCGTACCCAGGCCCGGGTCGACGAAGCCCTCAAAGTTGTGCGCGAGCGTCTGCCACAGGCGCGCATCATTGGCATCGCTGCCGACCTGGGTACCAAGGCAGGGGCACAGACGCTGTTCGACCAGGTGCCGCATACCGACATCCTGGTCAACAACCTCGGCATCTTCGAGCCCAAGCCGTTCTTCGAGATCGAGGATGAGGACTGGCAGCGTTTCTTCGACGTCAATGTGCTCAGTGCCGTTCGCCTGTCGCGCCACTATGCCCAAGGCATGGCCGAACGCAAATGGGGGCGGGTGGTGTTCCTGTCCAGTGAGTCGGCGCTGCAGATCCCGACCGAGATGATTCATTACGGCATGACCAAGACGGCGTTGCTGGCGGTGTCGCGCGGGCTGGCCGAGACCCTGGCCGGCACTGGGGTGACGGTGAATTCGGTGTTGCCGGGGCCTACGCGTTCGGAAGGTGTGGGCGACTTCTTTGCCAAGCTGGCCGAGGAGCAGGGGGTGTCGACTGAAGAGCTGGAAGCCAACTTCCTTGCCGAGCACCGGCCGACCTCGCTGATCAAGCGGCTGGCGACGGTGGAAGAGGTGGCGAACATGGTGGTGTACCTGGCATCGATGCAGGCCAGTGCCACTACCGGAGCTGCATTGCGGGTTGACGGCGGGGTGCTGCGTTCCATTGCCTGATCTGTTTTTCCTGTACCGGCCTCTTCGCGGGCTTGCCCGCTCCCACAGGTACTGCACAGTACTCAAGAGCTGTGGAGTACCTGTGGGAGCGGGCGAGCCCGCGAAGAGGCCAGCACAGGCAACCAATCAATCAGAGCGGGCGCAGCAGGCCAAACCGCTTGCGCAACGCCCAATCCAGCACCCGCCGCGGCAGCAGCCGCGCCATCAACGGCAACGCCGTGCTGCCATTGCCCAATCGCACCACCGCCGGCACCGGCGACTTCCCGACCGCCGCCAGCACGTCCTGGGCAAACACCGCCGCCGAAGTAGGCTTGTCCTGCGAGGCCCGCGCACGGGCCTGTACCTGCTCGCGCAACGGCCACCATGCCGAATCCGCAGCCAGCACCTGCTCGGCCTGGCGCTGTGCATTGCTGGCGAACTGCGAGGCAATCGCTCCGGGCTGCACTTCCATGACTTGCACACCGAACGGCGCCAGTTCCAGGCGCAAGGCATCGCTCAGGGCATGCACGGCTGCTTTCGAGGCGCAGTAGGCGCCGGCGAACGGGGTGACCAGCACGCCTGATACGCTGCCGATGTTCACCACCAGGCCTCGTGACCGGCGTAGTTGCGGGAACAATGCGCGGGTAACGCCAACCACAGCGAAGACGTTGGTTTCGAACTGCTGGCGCAGGGCATCCACTCCTCCATCGAGCAACGGGCCCATGGCGCCGTAGCCGGCGTTGTTGATCAGGATGTCGAGGCTTGGCAGCTCCTCGGCAAGGCGGGCCAGGGCCTCGCTGTCATTCACGTCCAGTTGCCGGGCGGTGTAACCGGCGGCGTTCAGTTGCTCGACGTCCTCAGGTTTGCGGGCGGTTGCCCAAACGTGATGGCCGGCATCGCGGAAGGCATCGGCCAGGGCGCGGCCGATGCCGCTGGAACAACCGGTGATCAGGACGGTGGGCATGGTTGGGGCCTGTTGTCGGGGGAAGTTGGTGTTGCCTGTGCCGGCCTCTTCGCGGGCTCGCCCGCTCCCACAGGTACTGCACAGTACTCACGAGCTGTGGAGTACCTGTGGGAGCGGGCGAGCCCGCGAAGAGGCCAGTACAGACGATACATTAGTTGGCAAACGTACCTTGCAGGTGCTCTGCACGAAACTCCAGGGTCTGTGGCCGGTACCCGGAGCGCAGTGGCGGCAGTGGCAGGCAGTCTTTCCACTCGGCCCCTGGCTGCAGTTCACCCGGCCCACGGTAGCGCGGGGCGTTGTAGGTATTCTCGGCCAGGTTCACGGTATCGCCCGGCGCATACGCCGCCACCCGCCAGCGCAATTCGGTGAGCGGCACGTCGTTGCCGTTCTTCATGCGTACCTGCAGGGCACGGTCGGCGGGGCAGTGTTCAGGGGCGTAGTTCAGACGCAGGTCCAGACGGGCCAGTTGCGAGGTTTCGCGGGTGTCCTGCCAGACCACGAACAGGGCCACCAGGCCCAGGCCACAAACGGCAGCCAGCGAAATCGGCAGGGCCTTGGCCGGGTAGCGCAACAGCAGTACCAGCCAGGTGAGGATGAGGAAGGCACCGATGATCATGGGGCTTGCAGACCTTGATTGTGCGGGGTCTGACCATCGTAGCCCGAAATGGGGAGTGGCTCAAAAAGCGGGGCCGCAAAGCGGCCCCAGGGTTGCATTACTGCGCGATGGTCTTCACCGAAACACCACGCTCGATCGGCGTGGAGGTGCGGCCGTAAACATCCTCGAAGCGCTCGATGTCATCCTCGCCCAGGTAGCTGCCGGACTGCACTTCGATGATCTCCAGCGGAATCTTGCCCGGGTTGCGCAGGCGGTGCACCGAGGCGATCGGGATGTAGGTCGACTGGTTCTCGGTCAGCAGGAACACGTTCTCGTCACAAGTCACCTCGGCAGTGCCGGACACCACGATCCAGTGCTCGGCGCGGTGGTGGTGCATCTGTAGCGACAGGCTGGCACCCGGCTTGACGGTAATGTGCTTGACCTGGAAGCGGCCGCCCATGTCCACCGAGTCGTACGAGCCCCACGGGCGATACACTTCCAGGTGGTTCTGGGTTTCGCTGCGGCCCTGCTCGTCAAGGGTCTTGACCATCTGCTTGACGCCCTGGACCTTGTCCTTGTGGGCAATCATCATGGCGTCCTTGGTCTCGACCACCACGATGTTCTCCAGGCCGATCACCGACACCAGCTTGCCGTTGCCGTGGATCATGCAGTTGTGGCTGTCCTGCACCACCACATCGCCCTTGGTGACGTTGCCGTTGTCGTCCTTCTCGTGCACTTCCCACAACGACGACCAGCAGCCCACGTCGCTCCAGCCGGCCGACATCGGCACCACGCAGGCGCGCTGGGTCTTTTCCATCACCGCGTAGTCGATGGAGTTGTCCGGGCAGCAGGCGAAGGTGGCTTCGTCGATGCTCAGCACATCACCGTCTTCCTGGCTGCGCTCCAGGGCCAGCACACAGGTGTCGTAGATGTCGCCGTCGTGCTTCTTCAATTCTTCCAGGAAGCGGCTGGCGCGGAACAGGAACATGCCGCTGTTCCAGAAGTAACCGCCAGCCTGGACGAACTCGGCGGCGCGTTTTTCGTCGGGTTTCTCGACGAACTGCGCCACCCGCGCCACGCCCTCAGGCAGCAGGGCGTCCTGGCTGGAACGGATGTAGCCGTAACCGGTTTCCGGCTTGGTCGCCGGCACACCGAACAGCACCATCTCGCCACGCTCGGCGGCCACGGTGGCCAAGGCCAGGGCCCGTTGCAGTGCCTTCTGGTCATCGATCACATGGTCGGCAGGCAGCACCAGCATCAACTCGTCGCGGCCTTCGTTGACCAGCTTCATAGCAGCCATGGCCACGGCCGGCGCGGTATTGCGGCCGAACGGTTCCATCAGGATGCCTTGGGTTTCCAGCTTCAGCGCGGCCAGTTGCTCCTGGACGATGAATTTGTGGTCCTTGTTGCAGACCACGATCGGCGTGTCCATGCCTTCGAACACCAGGCGCTCGAGGGTTTGCTGGAACAGGGTGTGTTCACCGGTCAGGGCCAGGAACTGTTTGGGGAACTGCTTGCGCGACAGAGGCCACAGACGCGAACCGCTACCACCAGAAAGAATTACCGGGATCATCATGTTTCTCCAATAGTCGTTGAGAGGCAGGGGCAATCAGTTGCTAGCCACGGGGCGAGTTACCCACACCGGCGACAAGGCGTTGCCGGAACCCGTTACGTACAGCACTGCGGCTTCGCCGCGCTCCAGGGCGACGGGTTTGACGTCGCCCACTTTCTTGTCTCCTTGGTACAGCGCCAGGTTGACCTTGACCGGGTTGATTTCGCGTTCGCCACGGCCGTTGGCGGCCACCGGCTTGACCACTTCGGTTTTGCCGTCGGCGGTCTTCAGGGTCAGTTGCTGGTCGCTCAGGTTCTGCACGCGAACCAGGGCTTTCTGCTTGTTCTTGAACGGTGGCTCTTCGATCAGTTGCGGGTTGCCGCTGGTGCTGTTGACCAGGGTGTAGTACTTGTCCGCAGCCAGCTTGACCGGCACGCTCTTGCCGCCGACCTGGGCGGTGTAGTCACCCCCTGGCAGGAAGCTGAAGTCACTGCTGCCCTGTGCGCCAACCTGCTTGATCTGGGTGTTGCCGACCGAAGCTGCCGCCGGTGCGCTGGAAGCGTTGTACAGGCGCACGAAGCTGGAGCCTTTCGGTGCGCTCGGGCCATAAAGTGCGGCATCGGCGCCGGCGAAGGCCTGCATGGAGGCCAGGGACAGGCCGGCAGCGAGGGTGAGGGCTTTGGCAATGGAAGTCTTGGTAGTCATGTGCAGGTTCCTCTGATTAGTGGTTAGTCCGGGTGGACGACAAAGCCAGGTTTTCTTCGGATTTACGGGTGTTCTTCAGCTGGGCGATCCACTGCGGATCGAAGCTGCTGAGGTCGTTCTTCATTGGCAGATAACGTTCGGGGAATTCCCACACCACCACCTGGGGTGCGGCGTTCTTGAAGGCATCGCTTTGCAGGTACTTGAGCATCGGCAGTAGCGGGCCATGGCCGTCTTCGGCGTAGTTGGCCACGTCGCTGCGCAGGGCCTGCTGCAACGCGCCGAGGAAGTTCCAGTGCGGGTTGGCGCTGTAGCTGGTGCCTACCAGTGCCACCGGGATCTGCGTGTCGGCGAACAGTGCGTCACCGGCTTCACCTTCGGCCTCGACCGGGCGAGTGGTGCGCTGCTGCAGGTTGTCCGGGGCCGGCAGCAGGTTGCTGAACAGCGGGTCCAGTGGCAGGAAGTTGGTCAGGTCGCCCTTGTACGGCGCGGTGCTGCCGGCTTCGGTGATGAACGTTTGTGGCTCACCATTGAGCATGCTCTGGCGGCCGACCGCTTCGGCCAGGGCCTGGGCGGCCACTTCGGCGCCCATCGGCGTCCAGTGGGTGTCGGTGCGCAGGAACACCTGGCCGCGGGCCTTGGCCTGCTCCATGGGTGCCATCAGGTCCGGGGCGAACACATTGGCCTGGCGTGCCTGGGCATGGAACTGGTTGTACAGGTCGTCATGCAGGCTGGTCGGCAGTTCCTTGCCCAGGTACTCGGCGTAGACCCGCGCCTTGGCAGGCACGATCGCCAATACAAGTTGGCTGCCGTGCTGCTGCAGGGTGTCACGCACGCCACGGATAAGCGCCAGGTTTTCCTGCATCAGCTGCTCGGCACCTGCGGTGGGCTTGAACTCTTCGTCACTGAACAGCCACTGGTCGCGGCCCAGCACTACGCCGGGGCGGCCTTCGTTGAACAGCTTGAAGTCCATCGCTGCCCACAGGTTGGTACCCAGGCGCTTGATCGGGAACTGCTCGTCATAGTGGGTCTCGGCGGCCTTGGCCAGCTTGCCGTTGAGCAGGGTCATCTGCTCGGTACGCTGGAAGCTTTGCAGACCACCGGTGGACCACACGCCCATGCCCACCAGCAGGCCGAGAAACGATAGCGAATAGGTAATGCGCAATGTCCGGGTCATGTCATCCACCTCAGAACTGGAAGTACAGGAACGGCGAGTAGCTCTGCGCCGAAAGCTTGAGGATCGAGGCCACGAACAGCAGCAGCACCAGGGCTCGGGTCATCACCCGGGTCCAGTCCAGGCCGATCGAGCCGTCGCTGTTGACCTGCACCGGGGTGGCCTTGGGCGTTGGCCTAGCGTTGCGGTAGAAGTCGCGCAGGCCGAAGAACGCCAGGGTGATGTAGGCGACTACCAGGGTGGCTACCTGCAGGCCGGTGAGCTGGGCACGGTTGAGTTCCGACAGCTGCCAGTCGCCGAAGCTGAACATGGCGCCGTACATGCGACCGGCCACTTCCAGGTTCTCGGCACGGAAGATCACCCAGCCGACCACCACCAGCAGGAAAGTGAACGCCCACTTCACCGGGTTGAAACGCTGTGGGTTGGTGTCGATGCCCAGTGCGCGCTCAATGGCCAGCCACATGCCGTGCCAGGCGCCCCAGATGATGTAGGTGAAGTTGGCACCGTGCCACAGGCCACCCAGCAGCATGGTCAGGAACAGGTTGCGGTAGGTGTTGAAGGTGCCTTTGCGGTTACCGCCCAAGGTGATGTACAGGTAGTCGCGCAGCCAGGTCGACAAGCTGATGTGCCAGCGCCGCCAGAACTCGGTGATCGACTGGCTGATGTACGGCTGCTTGAAGTTCTCCATGAAGCGGAAGCCCATCATCAGGCCCAGGCCGATGGCCATGTCGCTGTAGCCGCTGAAGTCGAAGTACAGCTGTGCGGTGTAGGCCAGGGCGCCGAGCCAGGCGTCGCCGGTGGTCGGGTTCTGCAGGGCGAAGCAGTGGTCGGCCACGACCGCCAGGGTATCGGCGATGAACACTTTCTTGATGAAGCCCTGCATGAAGCGGGTGCAGCCTTCGGAGAACTTGTCCAGGGTGTGGGTGCGGTTGTTGAACTGGTCGACCAGGTCCTTGAAACGCAGCACGGGGCCGGCGATCAGGTGCGGGAAGATCGCCACGAACGCCGCGAAGTCGATCAGGTTGCGGGTGGCCGGGGTGTCGCCGCGGTACACGTCGATGATGTAGCTGATCGACTCGAAGATGTAGAACGAGATACCGATCGGCAGCAGCACGTGAGTGAGGATGAACGGCTCCAGGCCGAACGAGGTGATGATCGCGTTCAGGCTGTCGACGCCAAAGTTGGCGTACTTGAAATAGCCGAGGATCGCCAGGTCGACACCAACGCCGAGCAGCAGCCAGCGCTGCGCCGGCTTGGTGCGCACCCCGGCGGCGCCGACTTTCAGGCCGATCCAGTAGTTCCACAGGGTGACCCCGGCGAACAGGGCCAGGAAGTCCACTCGCCACCAGGCGTAGAAGATGTAGCTGGCGACCAGCAGCAGCAGGTTGCGATAACGTTGCCCGCTCAAGTAGTACAGGCCGAGAAAGATCGGCAAGAACAGGAACAGGAACACGTTGGACGAGAAGACCATCCCGGTTCTCCTTTTTGTTCACAGCATCCGGGGCAAAGCGCCCCCCAAACCCCCCACTCAAAAAGTGGGGGAAGCCTTGGTACCTGTGGGAGCGGGCATGCCCGCGAACAAGGGCGAAGCCCTTGCCATGCACCGCGGTGCCTTCTTCGCGGGCATGCCCGCTCCCACAGGTTCCGACCCCAAAAAGGGGTTCAACTCATTTCTTGCTCTCTGCGCCAGGGTCATAGACCCGGGTCAGGTCGCCACCCAGCCGGAAGCTGTTGAACGGCTGCATGCCGCGCTTGCGTTGCAGGGTGTCGCCACTGCACGCATACAGGCTGCAGTAGGGCTCCATCCACGAGTACTTGCTGTCGATCTTCAGGTCTTTCATGTCCTGTTTCTCGCCATTGCGGGCCTTGAACGCGCTGGGGTCCTTCGACCCGTTCAGCACCCGCTGCGCCAGGCGCTGCAGGGCGTTGTTGTTCTCGCCGCGCACGTCCACGCCATTGACCTGGGCGAAGCTGGCGATCATCGCCAACGGCGGCAGGGCGTAGTTGTGGTAGGCCAGGGCGCGTTGCTTGCGCTTCAGCTCGTTGGGCAGGAAGCCCTGCTCGTCGACCTGGTTGGCGCCAACCCGGTATTCCTTCACGGCCCAGTCGAACAGGTCGCGACGGTCGGTGGCCACGGCGCTGGCCATCACCGCCCAGGCTGCCCAGTAGCTGTGGTTGTTGATCTTCTCCAGCGGCAGGTCGCTCCAGTCGCGCACGGTCTGTTCGGCCAGGCGGGCGAACCATTTTTCGATCAGCTCGGCCTCGGCCTGGTGCGCGGCCAGCGGCTGCGAATTGGAGAACTTCAGGCGCAGCCACGAACCACTCATGCTGCCCAGCGCCCATTTGCGCATCGACTTGCCGGTGTGGTTGTAGTCGGTGGACATCAGCGCATCGGCGCGGGCCCAACTGCCCAGCCAGGCCAGGGTGCACTCGAGCTGCGCCGGGCGGCCGTCACGCATGTACTGGCCGATCATCTTGCTCACGCCTTTCTCAAGGGTGGTGATGTCCTCGGTCGACTTGCGAAAAGCCTTTTCCGAGTCGGCATTGAGCGTGGCCCGCGCCTTGTCCGAGCCTTCGTACTTGCTGCGGAACTGAAGGGCGCCGGTGTACGGCTTGGGGGCAGCTTCGCAGCGGAAGTTGCCGTCGCCGGTCTTGAGCTTTTCGATCCCCTCGTAGTAACCCTGGGGCGGTACCAGCGCGGCGTGCGCAGCACCGCCGCACAGCGCCAGGGCAAGCAGGGCGGGGCGGGAAATTCGCTTGAACGGGATCATGATCGCCTCACTGGCCGGCCTGCGCGGTCTGCGCGGGCACGGCGAAGTTGTTGCGTTTGCAGAGCTTGGCTTCGACTTTCTGGGTGCCGCTTTCCGGCCCCTGCACCTCGAACGCCAGCAGGCTCTGGCTGGCCCAGTCCTCGTCTTCGCGCATCTGGAAGACGAAGCGGCCGTCGGTGTCGGAGGTTTCCGGTTTTTCCAGCTTGATGTCCTCGTGGCGGCCGTTGAGGTACCAGAGGGTGGCCTGCAGCACCTTCACCGACGGGTCTTCGAATTTCACATCCATTTGTATGTTGCGGTTGACCAGGTCCTTGAGCACGCCACCCTTGCCGTTGACCATCAGCTCGTTCTTGCCGGGCTTGAGGGTGGCGCTGGCGCTCATCAGGGCCGGGCGGTCATCGCAGCCGTCGTCGAGCAGGCCAAGGATCTGCCGCCAGATGGTTTCCTGGTCCAGGCGATACAGCGGGGAGAATTCCCAGATCAGAATCTTCGGCGGGTTCTTCTGGAATTCCTCGCTGCCCAGGTACTGGATCATCGAGCCTTCCAGGCCACCGCCGGGGAAGGCCACGTTCAATACATCGGCACCAATGTACTGTTGCAGGAAGCCCGCAAAGTTGTAGTTCTTGCCGCTGTGACTGGTACCGACCAAGGTGATCTGCGCGTTGCCGGCGTCACCGAACAGGTCGTCACCGCCACCGTCGGAGCCTTTCGGCTCGGTGGCGAACTGGTCCATGTACTGCACTGCGTAGCTGGTGCCACAGAGCTGGCCGGCGACGTTATGCAAGGTGCCGGTCTTGCCCATGCGCCCGGACTTCTTCGTTTCGAACTCCTTGCGCGGGATGCCTTCGAAGGCCGGCATCTTGTGCACGGTCTCGGCCACGATCTTCGCCGCGCGCTCGGCGCCATACGGCGTCCAGTGCTGGTCGCCACGGAAGTAGAAGTCCTTGCCCTGATCGGCAGCGGCCAGTTGTTCGTTGGTCAGCGGTGAAAGGTCTGGGACGTTGTAGCCCATGCTGGCGAAACGCTTGAGCATTGCCTGGTAATTGCCCAGGGCCTTCTGGTAGTCGAAGGCGGCTTTTTCCGCCGGGTTGAGCATGTTGCGGTTCACCAGGCCACGGGTTGGCTGGTACACCACCACCAGTTCCACACCGCGCTTCTTGAACGCGTCATGTACTTGCTGCAGGCGCTTGTAGCCGGCCGGGGTGGTGTTGAACTCGGTGCGCAGGTCTTCGCGGGTACGGAACAGCCAGTCGCCCTTGGCCTGCACCAGCGTAGTGAAGTTCTGCTGGTAACGGGTGGTGTAGCGGCTGGCGTCATGCGCTTCAGGGCACAGCTGGCAGCAAGGCTCGGCGCTGAAGGTAGGGGCCTTGACGTCTTCGGCGCGCACGCCCTGGCTGATCGCCAGGAGGGCGGCGGACAGGCCCAGCAGTTTCATCAGATGTGGAATCATGGTCTGGGCTTCCTTAATCGATCATTTCGGTCTGGCGTTCGACCGGGTCGATCAGCACAGCCTTTTGCTGGCGTACCAGCAGGTCGAGGATTTCGTCCTGGCGTTCGCCGAGGATGCCGTTGAGGCTGATGCCGCTGGCCTTGCGCGGGGCGAGCATGGATACCTTGTACAGCTCGACCGACAGCGGCGAGTCGATGGACAAGGGCCCGGAGCCGTTGGCCGCCAGTTCGCCACCGACCAGGATCAGCGACACCTTGGTGTCGAACGGGTCGAGGGCGATGTCACGGTCGGTGTCGGACAGGTCCTTGATGTGGCCGTACACGCCGACCAGGCCGTTGGCCATGGCGACGTTTTCGTACAGGCGGATGTTCACGCTGTTACGCACGCGGATGCCGTGGCGGCGGTTGTTGATCAGCTTGTTGCCCCAGATCAGGTTGTCGCCACTTTCGTACAGGGTGATGCCGTCGGTGTGGTTGCGGTAGATCTCGTTGTAGGCAATCAGGTTGTTGACGCTGTTACGGTCGATCACCACGCCCGAGAGCTTGTTGTCGAAGCTCTTGTTGTTGATGATCCAGCTGTCGTTGACCTCACGCGAAACGATGATGCCGTGTTTCTTCTTGGTGCCGTATACCGTGTTGCCGGCGATGATCAGCCGGTGCGAGCGGTCATGCGGGTCGATGCCGTAGACGATGTTGTCGCGGTAGGTGCTGTCCTTGACCACGAAGTCCTGGGTCTCGTAGCAGTAGAAGCCGTACCACATGTCGCTGAACTCGGAGCCGATGATCCAGCCGGTGGGTTCCGGGCGGCCCATGCGCTTGGCCATGTTCGGCGTGTACTGCGAGATACTCACGCCATACGACTTGGACTTGGCGTAGCCGAAACTGGCCATCTTGGTATTGACGATGTAGGTCTCGGTGCCGCCCCACGACAGCAGGAACGGGCGGAATTCCTTGGGCGAGCGGAAGGTCGCCGGGCCGTTGTCCTTCTCGCGCCAGCCAGTCACCTGGGTGTCGGTGACGAACAGCTTGCCGTCGTTGACCAGGAACGAACCGCCTTCCTGGGACAGGCGCAGCTGCTTGACCTTGCCGTCGATCTCGAGAATTCCCTTCTGCCCGACCACGATCGGAAGGCGCGCCAGGTACACGCCAGGCTCGACTTCGCTGAGGTATTGTTTAGGTACCTTCTTGCTCAGCTCGACCAGGTCGAGATGGCCGTCATCGACGAAGATCGCCTGCGGAATGCCATGCTGGCGCTGGACCCACTCGGCCGCCTTGTTGTCGCCGCCGACGAATTCCTTGAGGGTGTCTTCCTGGAACATACGGCGCACGCTGACCTTGCCCTTGTGGCGGCGGTCGATTTTCTTCTGCACCGCCTCGGCGGTGTAGCCAGTCAGGTCAGGCAGCTTGGGCGGGTCCATGTGCAGGGGCTCGACCGGTGCGCTGGAGACCGTGTAGGTCTTGGCCTGCTGCAGTTCCTTGGCGATCACCTTGGGCTCTGCGGCAGCGACCAGGCCACTGGCCAGCAGCAACGCGCTGGCCAACAGGCTGTGACGTAAGTGCGGGTGAAGGTTCATAACGGTAAGTCCTCTACCGGCCTCAGAAGCGCCAGATCACGTCGACGAAGGCACGGTGCATGTACGAGTCCGCTTCCTTGCCGTAAGCATCGCCCGGCTTGAACACACCAGCGCGCAGGCGCACCAGGGCAGATGGCTCGTCGATGGCCTGGCTCATCGAAGCCGGCAGCAGGCCTTGCTTGAAGTACTTGGTCACGACCACGTCCATTTCCTGGCCAAGGTCTTTTTCGCCATCGACCAGCGGGCGGTTCACACCGTTGTCGTTGACCACCGCGTTGATGCCGCTGGAACCGATGTTCTGGTTGCCATCGACACGCCAGAACTTGTGGTAGATGAAGCTGGCGTCGTAGTCATCGCGCAGTTGCCAGGAGGCGAACAGGGTGGCCGCCTGCAGGTTGCCCAGCTCGCCACGGAAGGCTTCACCGAAGCGGTGCACGCGCGAACGGGTACCGGTGTAGTTGGAGCGGTTGCTCTCCAGGCCGGTCTGCTCGTAGTTGCTCGAACCGTCGTCGCCACCGCCGCCGCTGCCACGGGCGTAGGCCGCACCGACCTGCCATTGGGGGTCGAGGCGCAGGCGGATGCCGAGGTCGGTGGCCCAGGCGTTGACGTCACCGCTCTGCTTGCCGGTGGCCACGGTTTCGTCACCGACGACCTGGCTGCTGAGAGTGTCGCGGTCACCGGTCAGCCAGGTGACGCTGCCCCAGTAGTTGACGGTGTGGTCGTTGCGCCAGTTGTAGGCGTCGCTGTTGGCTTCCAGACCCAGCCAGGTGAGGTCGCCGGTGCGGGTCTTGTCCAGCGCATCGACGGTTTCGCCCGGGTTCTTCAGGCTGCCGCCGTCGTGGGTGTGGTGGGCGCGTACGCCGACCCAGTGGCCAGGAGTCCACTGCGTTGCGACGTTGCCGTAGATGTGCGTGCGGTCCTTGTCTTCCGGGGCCAGCTCGGTGAGGTCGGTGCGGTATTCGCTGAAGCGCTGGGCTACGCCCAGGTCGGCCTTGAGCAGGGTGGTGTCGAAGGTCCAGTTCAGCGCCTCGATGTTGGTGTCACGCCACATGCCATCGTCGCTGCGCAGGCGCTGGCGACCGAAACGCAGCTGCTCGCCGGGGTAGGCGGTGAGGCCGCTGTAGCCGACCCAGAATTCGCGCATGGCCAGGTAGCTCTTGTCCTGCTCGCGGCCGTCGGCGGCGGTGTCGGTGGTGGTGCCGTCGTCGTTCTGGCGCAGGGTGTCGGTTTCGATGGTGTCGGTAGCAGTGACGGCCTGGCCCATGGCATAGGCGCTCCAGTTGCCGCGCTCGCCATATACCCAAGGGCGCAGGTCGAGGCCCAGGCCGCTGACGTCGCCGCCGGAGCGGGTACCGAGGTCACGGTCGTCTTCCGACTGGCCGGTGATTTTCACATCCAGGCCGAAGTTCTTTTCAGCGGTCATTTCCGCCAGGGTCGGGCAGGACCACAGCAGGGCGAAGCTCAGGCCGATGCCGGCTTTCACGAAGGGATTGAGCGTCATAGCGAGTCCTCACCGGTTACTTCTTTTTCGTCGTCTTGCAGGGCTTCGATGGCCAGGGTGCTGTTGGCGCCCTGGCTCATGCTGCCGCGTGCCTGCTTTTCCTGTGCCAGCAGTTGCTGGGCCTGGCTGCGCTGGTCAGGTGTAAGTTGCTGGTCGAGCTGCTGCAGCAGTTCAGCGGACTGTGGCGACGGGTTGGCCTGGGCCAGCTGGGCGAATACCCAGGCGTTGCCCGGTTGCGGGCGAATGCCATGGCCTTCGCTGAACAGCTGGGCCAGGGCGTAGTCGGCGCTGTTCTGTCCGCCACGGGCGGCGGCCAGCAGGTGGTCGACGGCCTTCTGCGGCTCGACGTTGCCCAGGTAGCCGCGGCGGTACAGTTGGCCCAGGTAGTAATGGGCGCTGACTTCGCCGGCGTCGGCGGCAGCCTGCAGGTGTTGTTCGGCTTTGGCCGCATCCGCAGGCAGGGTCTTGCCTTCGTAGTACAGGCGGCCCAGCAACAGTTCGGCGCGTGGCTGTTCGGCTTCGCGGCCCTTGTCGATGTAGGCCATCAGCTGGTCGGTATCGCCCAGCTCGGGGAAGTCGTACACCAGTTGCGCCAGGCTGACCCAGGACGCCGGGTTGGCTGGGGCCACCTGTTCGAGCAGGTCCTTGGCGGTTTTCTCGTCGGTCTGGCCGAGGCTGCGGTCAGCCAGTACCCGGGCAACGCTGTCGACCCGGGTGGCCGGTACTGCGCCACGGGCGTAGGCCGCCTTGAGCTGACCGAGCAGGGCAGCCTGCTGGTCGGCCTGGCCACGCTTCTGGTACACGGTGGCCAGTTCGACGTAGCAGATGTCGGTGGTGTTCAGCGCGGCCTTGCAGATGTTCTCCACTTCGCCCAGGTGCTGGTCGTAGGTGCCCTGGGTGCGGTACAGCAGCACCTGGGCCAGGCCCGCTTCCGGGTTGCCGGCGGCGCGCCACTGGTCGATCTGCTGCTGCGCGTTGACCTTGGGGAAGCTCTGCGGGTAGCTCAGGTAGAGCATCGCCAGTGGTATCAGGGTGTTGCTTTCGCCCTGTTTGGCTGCTTGCTTGAGCAGTTTCTCGGCTTCTTCGCGCTCGGCCTGGGTGCTGTCGGGCTTGGCCACCAGCAGGCGGCCAAGGCGCGCCTGGGCACGCGGCGAAATAGCGGCCGCGGCGCGGTAGGTGGCTTCGGCTTCCTTGATTTTCGCCGGATCGCGGGTGGCGACCTTGATATCGGCCAGGCCCACTTGCGCTTCGCTGTAGCCCAGGTCGGCCAGCGCCTTGTAGTTGCGCTCGGCCAGTGCCGTGTCACCGCGCTTCATGGCCTCGTTGGCCAGGCGCTGATCGGGCAGGCCCGCACAGCCCGCCAAGGCGATGGCCATGGCCAGGCTGCACAGCCCAAGGTTTACTCGGACCCTGTGGGAGCGGGCGTGCCCGCGAATCGGCATAGCCGATGATGTTGCCCCTGCTGGCCTCTTCGCGGGCACGCCCGCTCCCACAGGGTATGTGTTGGTATCAGAGATCATTGTCAGATCCTCTTACAGCCCACGGGCCATGGCTTTGTCGATCAGCCAGTTCAGCGACGGGCCACGGTCGCTGTTGACCGAAGCCGGGCGGCCGGCGAGTTCGGCGGGCAGGGCGCTGTCGGGCTTGATCTGCACACGGATGTCGGCGGCCAGGTCTTCGCTGTTGAGGCTGGCACTGCTGACGATCTGGCCGGTGCGCACTTCGTCTTCGCCGGCTACCTGGAAGTTGACCCGGGTGCCTGGCTTGACCTCGTCGAACTGGCGGTAGGTGAAGCGCGCCTCGATCATCGGGTTGGTGGTGCGCGGGATCAGCTGGAAGATCGGCTGGCCCTTGGCGGCGTACTGGCCGTTGTCCACCAGCTGGCGGGCAACCACGCAGTCACAGGGGCTGGTGAGGGTGCCGGACAGCTGCTTGCCGAACAGTTCCTCGATCTTCGCCGGCTCCAGTTGCGCGTCTTCCAGGTTGCCCTTGAGCATGTCCAGCATGCTGGTGGTGAAGCTGGCCAGTGGCGCGCCCTTGGCGATCAGCCCGCCGCTGTCGACCAGGCTATTCACGGTGCCGTCGCGCGGCATGGTGATGTTGGTAGTGGGCACTGCGACCACGCCGGCTTCGGCGTGGCTGACGAAGTACATGCCGTACAGCGACTTGGCGATGAAGCCGAAGGCGGCGACACCGACCACGAACACGCCGAGGGTGACCGTCACTGCCTTGAGGCGGCCGAAGGCGCTCAGGCCGGCGCCGCTGTCCTTTTGCTTGCGCGCCTTGGTGAAGTTGTCACGCTGCAGGGTGCTGAGCACATCGCCTGCGGTGATCAGTTCACCCGACAGGTGCGAAGTGATGATGTGGCGCAAGGTGGCGATGTCGCGTGGCTCGAGGTTCTGGAACTGCGCGCCGGTGCGGCCACTGTCCGGGTGGTATGAGCGCACCTGGAACTCGATGTCCATCGACAGGCCGAGGTTGTCGACCGTGAACTGCAGCCTTCCGCGTAGCACGTCGCCAACCGTCAGTTGTTGCTTGGTGTGGAAGCTCAGGCCACCGGCGGAGAGGTCGTCGACCTTCACATCGTGGGCCTGGCGCTGAGCGTCGAGGAACCGCAGCTTGGCGGGGATACGTACCCGGGCATGCTGGCGCTGGGCTTCGGACTCATGCACGACGTTGACGTTCACGGCGGTATTCATGTGGTTTGTTCCTGTTAGTTCCGATCCGGGTTGGGCTCACACGACCATGAACAGCACAGCGACGAAGATGCTGGCAGCCGAGAAGGTCATGGTCCGCGAGGACCAGGTGTTGAACCATTGTTGAAAGCTGGCGAGGTCTCGCT
This sequence comes from Pseudomonas sp. B19(2017), assembly GCF_002113165.1. NCBI lineage: Bacteria > Pseudomonadati > Pseudomonadota > Gammaproteobacteria > Pseudomonadales > Pseudomonadaceae > Pseudomonas > Pseudomonas sp. B19(2017). The sequence goes on along the minus strand of NZ_NEJR01000026.1, from coordinate 5,809 downwards.
TGAGGGCAGTGGGCTGACGCGTCCAGGACTGCTTGTCGAGGCGGAAGAACACGTAGATCTTCATCAGCGCGCCGATGATCTGGTTGTAATAGAGAATCAGCGGGTAGGCCGGGCCGACGTTGTGGCCGGAGCACAGCAGCATGATGGTGAGGATCAGGCGGGTGATGCCGATCCACAGCAGGTACACCAGCAGGAAGCCCAGGCCGAACTTGAGGCTGGCGATCACTGCCACGGTCAGGCCCAGCAGGCTGGTCCACATCGACACGCGCTGGTCGAACAGCACGATGCTGGTGAACAGCCCCAGGCGGCGCAGGCCCAGGCCCAGCGCGCGGGAGTTCTGCCGCAGGTTGTTGCCGTACCAGCGGTACATCAGCTTGCGGCTGGCCTTGAAGAAGCTCTTCTCCGGCGGGTGCTCGACCGTGTTGATGGCGGCGTCCGGCACGTAGAAAGTGTCATAGCCCAGGCGCATCAGGCTGAACCAGCTGGACTTGTCGTCACCGGTGAGGAACTTGAAGCGGCCCAGGCGCCAGTGCATCAGCGAGTCGCTTTCGACGTCGGCGATGAACTCGGGGTTGGTCACCACGCTGGCGCGGAACATCGACATGCGCCCGGTCATGGTGAGCACGCGCTTGGACAGGGCCATCGAGCACATGTTGATGTGGCGCTGGGCGAAGCGCAGCTTGTGCCACTCGCTCATGATGTAGCCGCCACGCACTTCGCAGAACTCGTTGGTGGTCAGGCCGCCGACGTTGGGGAACAGCTTGAACCACGGCACGGTCTTGCGTACCACGCCATCGCCCAGCACGGTGTCGCCGTCGATCACTGCGACCACAGCGTTCTCGTCCGGCAGCATGCGCGAGATGGCACGGAAACCGTAGGCCAGGCCGTCACGCTTGCCGGTACCGGCGATGCGCACGATGTCCAGTTTCACGTGGGCTGGCGGGTTGTATTTGGCCCACAGGCTTTTCACCAGCAGTTCGTCCGACATTTCCACCAGCGAGCAGACCACGGTGGTGGGGAAGCCACAGTTGATCGCCTCGCGGATCACCGAGCTGTAAACCTGGGCAGTGGTCAGCGCTTCGATGCGGAAGCTGGTCACCATCAGGTACACATGGGACGGGTCGGCGTCCTTGCCCATCTTCTGCACCTTGCGGCGCAGGTACGGGTACACGCCGTAGAGGAAGATCATGCCGCGGATGAAATGGGTGGCGCCCATGGAATAGCGCCAGATGCCGACTGCGCCGACCAGGAAGATGAAGTGCTTCGACTGCGAGTCGAAGATATCGGCTGGCAGGGCCAGGGCGATCAACATGAGCAGACTCATGTAGAGCAGCCAACCGGCGCACTGCAACAGCACTGTCTGGATCCTTTGCATGTTCAGCATCCGTCGAGAATTCGGGGAAAGGTGGGCAGCGGTGGTGGGGAGGCCATCGCTGCCCTGCCGGCACTTACCAGCAAATGCCTTCGGTACGGCTGGTGGCGCAGGTCGGTTTGCTCATGAAGCCGACCAGGTCGATCACGTGCTTGCCGGCCGGTGCTTGCTGTGCCAGTGCACGGAACTGCTCGTCACGGTTGCCCAGGACGATGATGTCGGCGTTGTCGATCACCTTCTGGAAGTCGGCGTTGAGCAGCGACGACACGTGCGGGATCTTCGACTCGATGTAGTCCTTGTTGGCGCCGTGGACGCGGGCGTACTGGACGTTCTCGTCGTAGATGTCCAGCTGGTAGCCCTTGCCGATCAGGCGCTCGGCCAGTTCCACCAGCGGGCTTTCCCGCAGGTCGTCGGTGCCGGCCTTGAAGCTCAGGCCGAGCAGTGCGACCTTGCGCTTGTCGTGGGCTTCGATCAGCTCGAAGGCGTTCTGCACCTGCGATTCGTTGCTGCGCATCAGCGAGTCGAGCAGCGGTGCGCGAACATCCAGGCTGGCAGCACGATAGGTGAGGGCGCGCACGTCCTTGGGCAGGCACGAGCCGCCGAAGGCGAAGCCTGGGCGCATGTAGTACTGGGACAGGTTCAGCACCTTGTCCTGGCAGACCACGTCCATCACGTCACGGCCATCCACGCCTACGGCTTTGGCGATGTTGCCGATCTCGTTGGCGAAGGTGACCTTGGTGGCGTGCCACACGTTGCAGGTGTACTTGATCATCTCGGCCACTTCGATCGGCTTGCGGATGATCGGCGCGTCGAGCTCTTCGTACAGGGCCTGGAGGATGTCGCCGCTGGCGCTGTCCAGTTCGCCGATGACGGTCATCGGTGGCTGGTCGTAGTCCTTGATCGCGGTGCTTTCACGCAGGAATTCCGGGTTGACCGCGACGCCGAAGTCGACGCCGGCTTTCTTGCCCGAGCAGTCTTCGAGGATCGGGATCACCACGTTCTTCACGGTGCCCGGCAGCACGGTGCTGCGTACCACGATGGTGTGGCGGCGCTCGCTGTCACGCAGCACGTAGCCGATTTCGCGGCATACCGACTCGATATACTCAAGGCCCAGGTCGCCGTTCTTCTTGCTTGGGGTACCCACGCAGATCATCGATACGTCGCTGGCACGGATGGCTTCGGCGAAATCGGTAGTACCGCGCAGGCGGCCGTTGGCGATGCCCTGTTGCAGCAGTGCTTCCAGGCCAGGTTCGACGATGGGCGACTTGCCCTGATTGATCAGGTCGATCTTGGTGCTGGACACGTCCACACCGATCACTTCATGGCCTCGCGCCGTCAGGCAGCCTGCACAGACTGCACCCACATAACCCAAACCAAAGATGCTGATACGCATCGCTATCACCTCATGTGTTTATCACGCCGACCCTCCGGAGAGAGCCGGGCTGGGTTGATTAACAACAGTTTTCGGGCGCACGGATTCCATGGCGAAATGCACACTTCGCCGAGCGCAGGCAAAATAAATCCGGAGCGCAAAAAGTTATGCACTCAAATGTGGCAGTAAAAAGCCATTAATTAAAAAACGTGCCCTGGAATGCAGCCGTCTTTATTGCAATGCGCTACCTGGCGCGTTGCTGTGCTTGTTTTTTCAAGTGGAAAAATCCTTTGAAATCAACCACTAGGACGAATTGTAAGGGACGCGTCTCTCCTGCGTGGACAGGGTCTTCGGGGGTTGCCGTCATACCTGTCGAAGTTGTTGGGCTGGTAGTGGATACCTGCCGTTGTCATCTGTAAGTCATCTCTCACACCCCGAGGGCAGGAAAATCGTTACGGCACTATGAGCGATTCGTCGTAGCAGAAGTTCCGGGGTGGGTTCGGCGCGGATGAAAGATTTCTAAATATTTTTTCAGTGGCGAACAATTTCAATTTGATAGCACGCGGGGGTTTTGCCCCGATATATAAAGGGCGAAACTGTTGCGAGATATTTTTGTGCCAGTATTGAAAAATTTTTTGAAAAATTCGTCAAAAAAGCTACGAACGGTCTTATGGCGTTTGGCGATAAGTAGTGGTGTGACGTTTTATTGGCGTCGGATTTGTGGCGTAGTGGCGATATGAAGTGTGCCCTGTTGAGGGGCAAAGGCGGGGAGAAATGTTTTTGCCCATTCGCGGGCACGCCCGCTCCCACAGGTTGGTCACCGACCTTGAATTCAGTGGCATACCTGTGGGAGCGGGCGAGCCCGCGAAAGCGGTGCTACAGGCTTACTCGGTGGGATGATCGCGCAGAAACACCAGCTGGTCCGGCTTCGACTGCTCGGCACTGTAGTAGTACCCCTGCACATCGAACTGCTTGAGCTGCTCCGGGTCGCTGATGCGCTGCTGGATGACGAAGCGGCTCATCATGCCGCGGGCTTTCTTGGCGTAGAAGCTGATGATCTTGTACTGGCCGTTCTTCAGGTCCTTGAAGTCGACGTTGATCACCCGGGCCTTGAGCGCACTGCGTTTCACCGCGCTGAAGTACTCGTTGCTGGCCAGGTTCAGCAGCACATCATCGCCCTGTTCGGCCAGGGCCTGGTTCAACCACTCGCTGATGCGCGTGCCCCAGAAGGCGTACAGGTCCTTGCCGCGGGCGTTGGCCAGCTTGGTGCCCATTTCCAGGCGGTAGGGCTGCATCAGGTCGAGCGGGCGCAGCAGGCCGTACAGGCCCGAAAGCATGCGCAGGTGATCCTGGGCATAGCTGAAGTCGTCCTCGCCCAGGCTCTCGGCGTCGAGGCCGGTGTACACGTCACCCTTGAACGCCAGCAGCGCCTGCTTGGCATTGGCCGGGGTGAAGTCCGGGGTCCAGCTGCCGAAGCGCGCGGCATTCAGGCCGGCGAGCTTGTCGGACAGGTGCATCAGTTCGCTGATCTGCGCCGGTGACAGGTCGCGCAGCTGCTGGATCAGTTCCTGGGAGTCGTCCAGATACTGGGGCAGGGTGAAGCGTTCGGTCACCGGCGGGGTGTCGTAGTCGAGGGTCTTGGCGGGGGAAATCACCGTCAGCATCGGGTCGGCTCCTGGCATCGTTGGCCGGGGATTCTACGGGCTGGACGGGGCAAGTCCAAACTATGCCGACGATAGTCACAGACCATGACCGATGCAGAGGCTATAGTGCGCGTTTCGCCGTTGCGGAGCCTTCAACCGTGCGTATTGCCTCTGCCTTGCTGGCCGCTCTGCTGAGCCTGGCCGTGCAAGCCGCTCCTTCACCCCAGGTGAGCCTGGACCGCAGCCTGTGGCCCGAACAGCTGGACAGCCCGGCGTTGTTCGACGTGGCTTCGCGGGCCGAGATCCTCTCGTTCGCCCAGGTGCTGCACGAAAGCGAACTGCTGGACGACGCGACGCTGGCGGCGCGCCTGGGGCTGCGACAGATCAACCTGCAGAAGGTGCGCCTGGTGCGGGCGCGCATGTGGCAGCGGTTGTGGGAGGGTTATCAACAGGCTCAGCGCAGTTGCGAGCAGGATGCGTCGTTCTGCTACCCGGTAACGTCGATGGCGGAGTTGCGCACGCAAGCGACGACGTTCGCGACTGATGTCGGCACGTTCTACACAGGCTGGATCGAGCCGAGCCACCAGTTCCATGTGCGCTACCTGGACGAGCAGCTGCGCAAGGCTGCGTTGCTGCCACAGACCAGCAGCGAGGTGGAGCGGCTGTCCTCGCGCGAGCGCAACGGGGATCAGCTGAACGACCGCATGTTCCTGCTGACCTTCGTTGGTGGGCCCGGGCCGCAGGGCGGCAGTACCGATCTGCTGGCTGATTATCTGCGCCGGCAAAAGCTTGAAGGCACGTTCTTCGTGCTCGGCAATCGCCTGCAGCAACGCCGTGACGCCGGTGCGGCAGATGCCTTGCGCCAACTCTATCGTGGGCAATGCGTGGGGATTCAGGGTTGGGAGTACCGCTCCCATGCGCAGTGGACAGACTGGCAGGATTCGTTGCGGCGCAGCCAGGCACGAGTGCAGGCCGACTTGCCGGAGCAGTACGTGCCGTTGTTCCGGCCGCCTTATGGGCAGCGCCGTGCCGATGGCGAGGCTTTCATGGCCAGCCAGCAGCTGCGGGTATCATTGTGGGACATCGATGCCCAGGATGATGGCGCACTGAGTGCCGAGGCCTCTGCCCAGCGGGTGCTGACCTTGATGCTGCTGTGGCGCAAGGGGGTGATCCAGTTCCATGACGGCCTGCCCAAGGCGCAGCCGGCGGTGGAGTGGTTGTTGCGCAATACCGCGCAGAGCGGGATTGGTTGGGAAGATTGCCAGGCGTATGGCTTGAGGGGGTAGGGGCCGCTTTGCGGCCCATCGCGACGCAAGGCCGCTCCTTGTATGTTGTGTCTGGCCTAGCGGGAGAGGTTATTCTCGTCGGGCTGAAGAAGCACTTCCGGGGAGGCCGATCGCTCCTGAAGGCAGGTATTGCCCC